>JAGBQU010000096.1 GCA_017632755.1 Lachnospiraceae bacterium | reverse complement strand
GGTAAAACAGGCACAAAAGGAAGGCGCACATGTATCCGATATCTCTTCCGGTCTTGCCTATTCCGTAATCAAAAATGCCCTGTTTAAGGTCATCAAGGTTTCCGATGCAAGCGAACTGGGCAAAAAGATCGTCGTACAGGGCGGTACCTTCTATAACGATGCCGTACTCCGGAGCTTTGAAAAGATCGCCGGATGCGAAGCGATCCGTCCGGATATTGCCGGCATCATGGGTGCGTTCGGTGCAGCGCTGATCGCCAAGGAGCGCTATCATGAAAATGAGGCCAGCGGCTGTCTGACCTGCTCTCCCACTACCATGCTCTCCTTAGAGCGCATCAACAACCTCGAGTTCACCACCCGAATGGCAAAGTGCAAGGGCTGTACCAACAACTGCCGTCTCACCATCAACCAGTTTACCGGCGGACGTCAATATATCTCCGGAAATCGGTGTGAACGCGGGCTTGGAAAATCCAAGAAAAACACCGATGTTCCAAACCTTTACGAATACAAGCTCAAACGCATCTTTGAATATGAGTCGCTGCCTATCGACGAGGCCACGCGTGGTCAGGTCGGAATACCGCGTGTTTTGAACATGTATGAAAATTACCCGTTCTGGCATACCTTCTTTACCAGACTCGGATACCGTGTTGTTCTTTCCCCGAATTCGACGCACCAGATTTACGAACTTGGCATCGAATCGATCCCAAGCGAATCGGAATGTTATCCTGCCAAGTTGGCTCACGGACATATTTCATGGCTGATCCGCCAGGGAATCGATTATATCTTCTATCCCGCCCTGTTCTATGAGCGTAAAGAGATCAAGGAAGCGAACAACCATTACAACTGCCCGATCGTCACCTCCTACTCAGAGAACATCAAGAACAATGTCGAGGAGATCGGATGCGGGGACATCCGTTTCCACAATCCGTTCATGGCATTTACAAGTGAGAAAACCATCTCCGATGTGCTCGTCAAGGAGTTTCCGGACATTCCTGCAGCCGAGGTGCAAAATGCGGTTCACGCAGCCTGGGAGGAGCAGGATAACGCACGTAAGGACATGATGAAAAAAGGTGAGGAAGTCCTCGCCTATATGGAAGAAAAACACATGCGCGGAATTGTTCTGGCAGGACGCCCCTATCATGTGGATACCGAGATCAATCACGGAATCCCCGAATTGATCACCTCATACGGCATTGCCGTGCTGACAGAGGATTCCATCTCGCATCTGGCCAAGAATGAGCGTCCGCTGCTGGTTGCGGATCAGTGGATGTATCATTCCAGACTGTACGCGGCAGCCAACTATGTGAAGACGCGGGATGATCTGGATCTGATCCAGCTCAACTCCTTCGGCTGTGGTCTGGATGCCGTCACGACCGATCAGGTGAGTGATATTCTGACAGGTTCCAAGAAGATCTACACCTGTCTCAAGATCGACGAAGTCAACAATCTGGGGGCAGCCCGTATCCGTATCCGCTCTCTGCTTGCCGCCATACGCGTAAAAGAGCAGAAAAAAGAAAAACGCAAGATCCAATCCAGCGCTTACGACCGCGTGATATTCACCAAAGAAATGCGTAAAGATTATACCATCCTGTGCCCGCAGATGTCTCCGATCCATTTCGATCTGTTTAGGGAGGCCGTTGCGGCCGAGGGGTATCATTTTGAGGTCGTCGATGTCGCAGAAAAAGAAGCCGTCAACATCGGTTTGAAATATGTCAATAACGATGCCTGCTATCCTTCCCTTATTGTCGTGGGGCAGATCATGGGTGCCATCATGTCCGGCAAATACGACACGGACAAATTGGCTGTAGTCATCACACAGACCGGCGGCGGATGCCGTGCCACAAACTATATCGCATTCATCCGCAGGGCACTTGCAAAGGCGAATCTGGAACACATTCCGGTCATCTCGCTGAACCTGAGCAAGCTTGAGACCAATCCCGGATTTGAGATCACTCTACCGCTCATGGTACGCTGTATCTATGCGATCACATTCGGAGATATCTTCATGCGCTGTGTCTATCGGATGCGCCCGTATGAAAAGATCAAAGGCACCACGGACGAGCTGCACAGACAATGGCTGGAAAAATGTGTGGCCTTCATAAAGGGAAAGAGCCTTTCCTTTGTAACATTCAATAAGATGTGCCGCAAGATCGTAAAGGATTTTGATCAGATCGAGACGACCGGTGAGAGAAAACCCCGGGTTGGTATCGTCGGGGAGATCCTGGTAAAATTCCTTCCGGCCGCCAACAATCATTTGGTAGAACTGCTGGAAGCAGAGGGAGCAGAGGCTGTGTGTCCTGATCTGATGGACTTTATGCACTACTGCTTCTACAATCAGATATATAAGGCCGAACACCTCGGCACAAGCAAAAAATCAGCGCGCAATGCGCGTCTGGGAATCTGGGGGATCAACTTCCTGCGTAAGGCTGCTACCAAGGCCATGAAAAAGAGCGTGCATTTTGTTCCGCCGCCAAACATCTATGATCGGGTCGAGTACGCAAAGCCGATCGTTTCCATCGGCAATCAGACCGGCGAAGG
>JAGBQU010000095.1 GCA_017632755.1 Lachnospiraceae bacterium | reverse complement strand
GTTGTCATGTCCAAGGATCGCGGCGACTTCCTGGATGCTCATGCCGCGGCTGATTAAGTTTGTGGCGAGCGTCCGACGGAACCGGTGCGGGTGTACGTTGTCGACCTTTGCGCGGATCCCGATCTGCTCGAGCATGTGCCGGACACCTCCCGGCTGCAGTCGATCGGATCCTTTGCCCGCGAAAAGCGCAGGGCTGTCATCTTTGCGCTCCGCGAGGTATCTGTCGAGCATCATGATCGCCACGTCGTCAACGTATACCTTGCGCTCCTTGTTGCCCTTGCCCAGGACAGTGATCTCGCCGGATCGATAATTGATCGCGCGATCCAGGGCACAGACCTCGGAGATCCGGCAGCCGGTGGATGCCAGAAAGCACACGAGAGCGACGTCGCGGGAAGTGCTGCAGGCCTCACGTATGCAGGCGATTTCAGCGGCAGAAAAAGGCTTTCTGACCTTTTTCGTATATTTTATCGTCCCGACATTTCCGACCGGATTATGAGCCATCAGGCCCTCTTTTTGGAGCCAGCCAAAAAAAGAGGAGAAGACGCTGCGCATGCCCTCCAGCGAGCGATCGGACAGCCCGCGCTTTTTCTCTGCCATGAGGTAGGATCTTACGTTGTAGATTGTCATTTCCCTGATCGGGATCCGCTGGGCCTCGATCATCCTGCGAATGAGATAACTGTACCTGTCGAGTGTTTTCTGACTCCGGCCCTCTATTTGTTTTGCGGCGATAAAAGCCGCAAGAAACTCCTCCGATGTGCCGTCCTTTTCCTGGGCTGTGATCTCGACATCATACCCGCCCAGGATGTCGGAGACCTTGGCGATCACCTCCTCGACTGTGGCAGCCGGCAATGTCTGGCCGAGCTCCTTTTCGAGCCGTTTCGCAAGATGCAGTTTTGCTTCCAGTGACATTTCTTTATTCCCCCTTTTCGTTTACATATTACGGAATGAGTGCAAAGTGGTATCGCCCAGGTGGACGCTATAACTTAGCACTACAAAAACTCAACGCTAATTGATGCCCCGTCAAACGTGATTTTTGAGAGGATCGAGCGCCAGAAGAAACGCTTGTCCTCTACACTGAACGTGTTATACAGACCCTCTATATCCTTGATCTCCAACAGCTCTTTGATCGCTGTCAGGTCCTTCTTACGCGGCGCCTGTCCCTCTGTCAGATCCTGAATTTCCTTGTCTATCTTTTCCCGCTCCATTTTAAGATCATCCATCGTTATCATCTCATTAAGGTACAATTCTGTAAGGCGCTCTCTGCGCTTGTTTAAGGCCGAAATTCGCGCCGAATTATCCCTTGCCATAGTTTGTCCTGCCTCATACTCTAAAACGCGATTTTGGGCCCATGTACGCAAGTGTGAGAGCAGATACTCCTCGACGTGTGATTCATAGGCAAATTTTTTGTTGTCGCATGTCCTCGGTCTCCCCGCGGTTGCATAGTATCTGGGGCACCGGTAAAAGTTGGCGCTCCTTGTTTTGATCATCCTGTGCCCTGACGCCATGCGGCGATGGCAGCACGCGCACTCCACAAGGCCGACAAATAAGTAATCGTATTTTGTGGACGTCTTGATGTTTGTCGCCAGACGGCGCTGTACATCCTCCCACAACCTGGTCGATATGATGGCCGGGCAATAATTCGGATTCCCGCGGTGGTATCCGATGTACTTCCGATTCTGGAAAATCGCTTTGATCGTCTGCTTTGTTTGTGGCATCCCGGTACTCCGCGCAAAACGCACCGAGTCGTTAAGAGATCCACCATCACGGTAGTGCTCAAAAAGGGCCCGGACCTTTTCCGCGTCCTCTGGTACGATAACGAGGCGCTTGTCCTGGATCCGGTAGCCATAAGGCACGCTACCGGTAACGGCCTCTCCCTGTGCGACTTTGTAGGCCATGACCGACCGGATTCGCTGACTCGTGTTTTCGGCCTCGAATTGTGCGAAGCTCATCATCTGATTGACGATCAATCTCCCGGTCGGAGTGGTGGTGTCATAGACAGGCTCCCAGATCGCCGTCCATGTTACCTTGTGCTGATCGAGCAGGTCCTGTGTCGTGGCGTAGTGCCTGACCGACCTAAACCACCGATCGAGTTTTGTAAACAGGATCACGTCCACCTTGTCCGCCTTTACATCGTCAAGGAGACGCTGGAGCTCATCGCGGTCGATCTTGCGGCCCGAGATCCCATCATCGACATAAGTGCCGGCAAGCACCATGTCCTGCCGGTCGCTGACATATTTCTGTAAAGCGTCGAGCTGTGCGGATATCGAGTCGCCTTCCTGGGCCTGCTGATCAGTCGAGACTCTTGCGTATATTGCCGCTCTGATCATCGCTCATTCTCCTTCCTTTTTGCGGCACCAGACTGATGTCGCTGTTTTGTGCGAGCACTTCTATATACCTCGCGAATGTCAGGATCTGGTTTCTCTTGTCGTTGTCAATTCTTTTCATGATCCGCTGCACTTCTTTGATTTCTTTTGGTTCCTCGTCGCCGCCAAGCAAGTAGTCAGCCGTGGTCCCCAGAGCTTCGGCAAGCTCGCTCAGTTTGTCACTTACAGCTCCGACCTTGTCCGCCTCTATCTTGGCTATGGTCGACTTTGATGTATAACCTACACGTTTGGCTAGTTCTTCCTGCGTCATGTTATTTTTTGCCCGCAGGTGCTTCACGCGTTGGCCGAACGTTTTCCTTGTAGCAGGCTTTGCCGCTGGCATGGTATCACCTCCTTCGATCTTAAAATAGCACCAAGGTGACAATAAAGCAACCAAAAAATGATGAAAACGCAAAAAAACGGTTGACAAATAATCAACCTATGTTATACTGAGGGTGGTTGATAAATAATCACCTCGCGAAAGGAGAAAGCACCATGACACGTTATGCAGAGATTTTGGAGGAGCTTAAGACCACGACCACGAAAGCCGGGCTGGAATTTGCCAGATGCGGCGTTACGGTAAGCAGGCGGGACTTTCGGAGCCTGACGGACGAGGAAGCGGAGGAACTGTACAAAATCATCGACGCAAAGCTGCAGGCAATCGCAGAGTAAAGCCGAAACGGGCGCAAGCCCGTAACCGGGAAACGGCCTACCCGGTCTGATGATGGCAGGCCAGAAAGGAAAGCACATGGGAAGCAGAAAGTGGTATGCAGTCGTGATAGACGCTCAGGACGATGATCTGGGTACCGGAGCCTGGGACCTGGATATGGCGATGCAGATGGTCCGGGAACTTAAGGCGGAAGGTTACGAAAACGCCTACATCAAAGTGATCGATGATGACCGCTGCATCCAAGAGATCCACTAAACCACGGCAAGACGCTGAAAGGCCGGTGCAAATCCGGCCGCGTGGGATCGGTCGACAGACCAGTACAAACAAAAGAAAGGAGGTGCCGGCATGACACTATCGGAGGTTATACGAGACCGCGGCATTAAGCTGCGGGCGGTGGCTGATCGGATAGGGATTGCACCGTACACGCTTACACGGAAGATCAACGGAGATCTGCAGTTCAAAATGTCCGAAGTCGCTGCGATATCCGACTATCTCCGTCTCACAGCGGAGGAGCGGGAGGATATTTTTTTTCGGCAGAAGGTTGATGAATAATCACATTCCGCATTCCGACAGGCGATGACAAATAGTCACCAAGGAGGTGGGGAGATGAACCAGCCGGACAAGGACAGACTGGCCGAAGCGCTGAGCATCATCCTCAGCCGCAAGACAGGCCAGCAAATAAAGGTAACAATTAAACAATCCCCTGATCGGGTTGAGATAGAGGGCAAAACCGCATGATGAACTTTGAATATAAATCCTCGCACATTTCAAAACTGAATAATGTCCCCCGGTCTCAACTTGAAAGGAGATAACACCATGGCAAGAAAGGCAATGAGCAAGATTGAAACCGCAGCAACCAAGGCAGCAGAAACTACTGTAGAAACCACCACGATGGTGCCGGCTACGAAGCCGACCAGGAAGGCAGCGCCGAAAAAGGCGGAGCCGGAGCGCGTGCTTGACTTTAGCCCGATGGGCAAGGTCAGCGAGTGGCGGGCAAGCCGTCAGAGGATGGCGATTGCGCAGGCCGCAAAGCAGGCCCGCACTATTGACCGCCTTAAGCTGGAGTATCTGTACTATGTAGCAAGCGCATTTTTCGCCGGCATTACGTTCGGCGTTATGATTGCGAGTTGGCTCAGATAAGAGCCGTAACACATTAACAGGCCGGGGACATTTTCAACAGGTCCCGGCAAGGGGCCTTTTTTATTGGCCCGGAAAGGAGACACATGGACCGTATCGAGTACATGGCACAGGGGTCGCTCAATCGGAGGAAGTCGGCCCGCATCAGACACATCGAGGCGCTGGAGCACGAAAAGAGATATGGCCGGATCATGGCTGCACTGATGCTCGTCAGCGGGTGCCTGATCGGCAGCGGGATCACGCTGATGGTATTGGGGGTGATCTGATGACGCTATACGAACTTACAGGGCAGTACCTCGAACTGCTTACCCTGGCAGAAGATCCGGACGCTGACGAACAGGCGGTGAGCGACACGCTGGAGGGTCTGGAAGGAGAAATTGAAGAGAAGGCGGACGGATACGCCAAAGTGATCAAGACCATGCAGGCAGAGGCCGACGCGATCAAGACGGAGGCAGCCAGACTGCAGGAGAGAGCCAGACTCCTGGAGAGCCGGAGCGACTACCTGAAGAACCGGCTCAAATATGCGATGGAGCTGACCGGCAAGGCGAAGATCAAGACTACGCTGTTTTCGTTCGGTATCCAGAAGAACCCGCCCTCTGTGGTGCTGGAGACTGATAACATCCCTGAACAGTTTTTGATCCCGCAGCCGCCGAAGGTTGACAAGACAGCGATCAAGCAGGCGATCACGGACGGACATGATTTGTCAGGGATCGCGCACCTGGAGCAGGGCACCAGCCTGAGAATCCGATGAGAGCAAAAAGGTCAGTGCTCCAGCTGGACAGGGACACGCTGGAAGTGATCGCGGAGTTTGAATCGATCGCTGATGCCGGGCGGGCTATGTACGGCGATCCGTCAACGATCAGGCTCGTTTGTGAAGACCACGAAGGAAAGAGGGATAAGCATAGCCGGCACTGGACAGCTTACGGATACGCTTGGAGATATAAGGAGGAGCACAATGAAACTTGAATTCCCGCTGCTGCGGGCAAAGGACATCGATTGCAGGATCCAGTCGGTCAAGAGCAACGGACTCGTGCTGCTGCTCTACAAGAATGCACGTGTAGACATGGCCCTGCTCGACAAAACGGTGGGGCCGATGAACTGGACGAGATCCCATACAAGAGACAACGCAAACTGCGTAGTCTCAATTTGGGACGATGAGAAAAAGCAGTGGATCTCGAAAGAGGACACGGGTACAGAGTCCAACACAGAAAAGGAGAAGGGCCTCGCGTCGGACAGCTTCAAACGCGCATGCTTTAACTGGGGTATTTAATCAATGCCCTTACAATTCTTTCCGGTAGCCACCGGGGTTGACGCAAGTAAAGAAAAAATATGCGTCAGCTAACGGGGGACTCTGAAACGGGAATCCCGTGGGAAGCAAACATAGAACCGCCAAGAGAAAGGAGGTGAAAAAGTGAGCGAATACAGAAAAATCAAGTCCTTGAACTATCTTTATGAAATCAACGAAAAAGGCGAAATCAGGAATGTTAAATCAAAAAAACCGGTGCACGGATACCTTGAAAAGAATGGCTATATTCGCGTGAAGTTTGAAAACAAATGTCTTGGAAGTACTGTGAGGACATCTGTGCATAGACTTGTCGCAGAAGCGTTTATACCAAATCCTGATAATTTACCGGAAGTCAATCACAAGGACAGCAATAGGGCGAACAACTGTCTTAGCAATCTTGAATGGGTGACACATTCAGGAAATATGAAACATGCGTATCACAAAGGAATCAATCAGTGGCCTTTGCGTGAGCACAGCGAAATAACAAGGAAAGCAGTGTCGAACGGAATACATGCTTTTAAAAGCATTTCAGACGCAGGAGAATGGCTTGCGGCACAGGGGCTGGTAAAAAACAAAGTTTCTGGCATTGCTGGTGTTTCATCAGTTTGTAACGGGAAAAGGCATACTATCGGCGGTTATCCGTGGAACTATGTTTGAACCTGTATCGACTATCTTGCAAAAGAGTAGGGCGGCTATTGGTACGCCGTTCGAAAAGGATTGACCGCTATCGCGGTTAAGATATAGTCAGTTCTCGCTCGAAAAGAAGGGCGAGAGTAAACGATTGGAAGAGAACTTTACACGGCGCCGTTTACGTGGATACCTGCCGAAATGTGCAACATCAAGGATGGAAAATGCTTTGACCGTTTCGAGGTGTCGGAAATCGGCTACAACTCGGACAGGGAGATCACCCG
>JAGBQU010000002.1 GCA_017632755.1 Lachnospiraceae bacterium | reverse complement strand
GATGGGAAAAATATATATGGTGTTCTTAGCTGCTTCCCTGCTTGTAGGATGTGGTGGAGATGCGAATCGGCAAACGCAGCTGCAGGTGGCAGAGGCAGAAGCGGAGCATGTTGCCACCGGAAAATCTGCTGGGTCACAGGATGATCTTCCGGATCCTTTGCAGATGGGGGATGATCAGATCAAGCCGGAAAGCGGATTGTCAGTCGATCCGAAGACGGATACGGAAATGCGGGCAGATATAGAGGATACGCAGGCAGAAGCGACGAGTGAACAGAAAAAAGAACCGGAGAGCAAAACGGATGAGGAGCGCGTTATTTTAGGAGACGAGCAATTTGATGTGTATCTTCCGCTTCTCGCAGGTAAGCGCGTTGCGCTTTTTTCCAACCATACAGGGATCGTCGGGGATCAGGTGGCAGATAACGGAAATGGTTTGGCAGATAGCCAAAAAGTAGATGCCCAAAAAGTAGATGCCCAACAGGAGATCCTTCCCTTTGGAATCAGCGCTGACGGAGAGCAGATCCAATATGGGGAACATATTCTGGATGCGCTCATCTCGCGTGATGTGGATGTGACGGTGATCTTTTCTCCGGAGCATGGTTTTCGCCAAATGGCGGATGCCGGGGAGGCTGTGGGAGATTCTGTGGATGAAAAGTCAGGTGTGCCGATTGTGTCCTTATATAACGGCGGGCATTCTTCTTTGAAGGAGCATATGGCACAATTTGATACGCTTTTGATCGATATGCAGGATGTGGGGCTTAGATATTACACCTACTATCTGACTATGTACGATCTCATGGACGCCTGCGCTGCAAAGGGAAAAGAAGTGATCCTTTTGGATCGTCCCAATCCCAACGGCTTTTATGTGGATGGTCCTGTTCTGAGGGAAGAGTTTTCATCCGGCGTGGGGAAACTTCCCCTTCCGATCGTTCATGGTATGACATGGGGAGAGCTTTCCCGTATGATCAATGGAGAGGGCTGGCTTTCGGCGGGAAAAGATGCGTGTTCGCTTACCGTTATTCCCTGTAAAAACTACACGCACCAAATGAAAACTTCGCTGATCTGCAATCCTTCGCCGAATATCAAGGATATGCGCGCCGTCTATCTGTATGCCTCCACCTGCTTTTTTGAAAATACGGTGGTTTCTGTGGGACGGGGTACCGAATTCCCGTTTGAGGCATACGCGAGCCCCTATCTGGAAACAGTGGACGGGTATGATTTTTGCTTTACGCCAAAGAGCATGAGCGGTGCAAAGAATCCGCCTTTTGAGGGGAAAGTGTGCTATGGGAAAGATCTGAGACAAAAGCCCCTTAAGCAGATCTGGGATGAACAGATCCATCTGGAATATCTGATGGACGCCTATCGGGATATCCACGCAGCTTATCCGGATCTGGCTTTCTTTGGAACGCCGGATAAACAGGGAAGATACTGGCTGGATAAGCTCTGCGGCACAGACCGGGTAAGACTGATGATCGAGGAAGGCAGGAGTGCAGCCGAGATCAGGGAGTCGTGGCAAAGCGACATAGAGGCATTTAAAAAGCGTCGCAGACCCTATCTTTTGTATGAAGAGTAAGTCGCAAGGTGGAATTACGCAGGAGCAAGAACACAAAAGAATGATTACAGGAGACGCGGATTATGAGAAAGATTCGTCCTATCTATGTCATTGCTGTTTTGTCCGTGGTTATTTTGGGCATGACCGTATACGGGAGCTTTATAAAAAATATACCGGATAGGAATCACAAAAAAGAGGATGGACCGGCACAAGAGACAGAAGCAAAGGAGAGCCTGTCGCAAGGTGAGGCCGACCGGGACGGGATGCTTGCAGACGAAGGGAGCTATCCTAAGAGTGGAAACTCACCCGCCGGAGAGCAGGCAGAGAGCTTGTCAGAGGTGACCAAGATCGGCGCCATACCGAAAGGCACATGGCAGGCACAGATCCGGTTCCCGGACTGGAATGGATATGTGGATAACACGCTTGCCATGAACAGCATGTACAGTTTTGAGGGATGGCACGGGCAGGGAGCACTCTATGTCAGTCTTGCCCGGGAGGTTACTTCTTTTCGCATGTATGTAAATAACACATTGGTGGATACATCTGAAATGGTGGGGGGAAATGCTTACGAGATCCCCTTTGACAAAGTGGCGATGGATGGGAGAAATACGATACAAATCTCCGATATTCATCCCTCGCAGCTGGAGGAGGCGGTCAAGGTATATATTCCCTATCCTGTGGTGGTCGATGGGGCACCGGAGGATTCCGGTTTTTGTCAGGAGTCTTTTGATCTCGACTCGGATCTGGTGGAAGCAGATATCGAGCAGGGGTTTCCGAGTGCACAGCTCTCTGTTATCCGTGGCGGAAGACTTGTTTATGAGAAGGCATGGGGAAGCGTGAATGCGTATCTGCCGGACGGAACAAAAAATACGGAGAGTGAGCCTGTCACAACGGATACACTTTATGATCTGGCTTCCATAACAAAGATGTTTTCCGTCAACTATGCGCTGCAAAAGCTCCTGACAGACGGCGAGATCTCTCTTGACGCGCGTGTTACCGATTTTCTTGGGCAGCAGTTTTGTGATGATACGATAGAGATTTATTATGATGAGGGAGTCGATGCCGATATACAGACACAACGGGAGTGGAAGGCGGAGCTTTCGATCCGAGATCTGCTGCGCCATCAGGGTGGCTTCCCGGCGGATCCCCGCTATTTTAACCCTTATCTGAATACGGAAAAACAGGAGTATGATCCGAATTCCACCAATAAACTTTTTGCCGGAAATGACGGCACGCCACAAACGCGCGAGGAGACGATTGCGGCAATCTGCAAAACACCGCTTTTATATGAGCCGGGAACTAAAACGGTATATTCCGATGTAGACTATATGATCCTTGGCATTATCGTGGAAAAGGTTACGGGAAAGGATTTGGACAGCTATCTCAAAGAGACGTTTTATGAGCCGATGGGACTGACACATATCACATACAACCCGCTACAGTGCGGGTTTGCAAAGGAGGATTGCGCGGCTACGGAGTTAAACGGAAACACCAGGGACGGCTATGTGGATTTTCCCGGGATACGCAGGGAGACAATCCAGGGAGATGTGCATGATGAGAAGGCCTTTTACTGTATGGGAGGCGTATCGGGGCATGCAGGCCTGTTTTCGAATGCGACAGATCTTGCAAAGCTTGCCTCCGTCATGCTGACCGGAGGATATGGAAACAACCGATTCTTTTCTCGGAATGTCATGGACAGCTTTGTCGCACCTAAGGGAGAGCATGATGCAAACTGGGGGCTTGGATGGTGGCGGGAAGGCGACGGCCAGCGTGTCTGGTACTTCGGAACACAGGCAGGCTCTGATACGATCGGCCATCAAGGCTGGACGGGAACACTGGTCATGATCGATCCGGACAGGGATATGGTCCTCGTCTATCTGACAAACAAGATCAATACGCGCCTTACGGATAAGGAGGAAAATCCGAACCGGTTTGACGGGGGATGGTATACCGCTTCCACGCTGGGCTTTGTGGCGCAGATCCTTTCCGTGGGAATGGACGGTGGAAAAGATGTTTCCGATCAGCTGCTCGATCTGCTCGCAGACATGGCGGATGACAGCCTGAAGCTGATACCGAAGGGAGCGGCGAAGGGCCACCCGGCCAGAAGGAATGCCTTAAGCAAGATATCTGTTCTGCGCGCATGGGCACAGGCGGCCGGAAACGATACCTATTGTTCGATGGCAGAGATGCTGCAGGAATCGATCGATTGAGGTGGGATCTTGAGCCTTACAAGGCTTGTTTTCATAGGATAAGTGAAAGAAAACGGAGGTTTAAAGACATGAAAAAAGTATTGGTAACAGGTGGAACGGTTTTTGTGAGCCGTTATGTTGCGGAGTATTTTGCTGCAAAGGGCGGTGAAGTCTATGTGCTCAACAGAAACACCAAAGAGCAGTCTGCGGGCGTAAAGCTCATCGAGGCAGACCGGTATCAGATAGGCGAAAAGCTTCGCGACCTCTCGTTTGATATCGTGATCGATACGGCGTATAACGCTGAGCAGATCAATCTGCTGCTTGACGCGCTGGGAGAATACGGAGATTATATCATGATCAGCTCAAGTGCCGTTTACCCGGAGAGCCTGCCGCAGCCGTTTGCGGAGGAACAGCCCACCGGAGTCAACAAATTCTGGGGAAGATACGGAACGGACAAGATCGAAGCGGAGGAAGCTCTTTTGAAAAGAAACCCCGCGGCATACATTCTAAGGCCGCCCTATCTGTATGGGCAGATGAATAATGTGTACCGGGAGGCGTTTGTCTTTGACTGCGCTATGCTGGATAGAAAATTCTATCTGCCCGGGGACGGTAACATGAAATTGCAGTTTTTCCATGTCGATGATCTGTGTCACTTTATTGAGATCCTCCTGCAAAAGAGGCCGGAGCAGCATATTTTTAATGTGGGAAATAAAGATGCGGTTTCCATCAAGGAGTGGGCGGAGCTTTGCTATGATGTGGTGGGAAAAAAGGCCGATTTTGTCAATGTGAATAAGGATATCGAGCAGAGAAGCTATTTCAGCTTTTATGATTATGAATATTATCTGGATGTCACGAAGCAATATGGTCTCATGCCGGAAACAAAGCCGCTCGCAGAAGGGCTTAAGGAAGCTTTTGACTGGTATAAGGATCATGCGGAGCTGGTCAACAAAAAGCCGTATCTTGACTATATCGACAGCAACTTCTAAAGCAGATAGTCAAGAACGTGATGAGCGCAGCACATCGTTTTGTATGGGAATGCGATCAGACAATATGCATCCACCAAGCAAAGCCTGCGATATGACAACCGGCAAACAGGAGCACACACAGCACATAGATCAGATGCCACACTGCCACACTGCCGGAAGCAATGTCTTTGGAACGGCGTACGTGTTCGTTTTCTTCCAGGGTAACCAGATCGTTGACTTCCTCAATGGCGGTGTTGAGCGTCTCTACGGTAAACAAAAAGAGCAGGATAAACAAAAGAATGATATATTCAAGAGGAATGAAACCCAAAAGCAGTCCCAGAATAAGACCGCCCATAAGCTCGATGGGGATCAGGCGCTTCACCGTGCCTGATTCGCGAAACATGATGGTAAGCCCGTGGTTAGAGTCACTGATATTTTGAAAGATCTGCGTAAAAACATTTTTCTTGTCTGGTTTTTGGTATTTCATGAGAGTTCTCCTTCGATGACTGATCGTACCGATTATTTCATTTTCGTATGAATTTGTCAAATTTTTGACACTGCCTTTTAATTTGAAAAGTTTGGATTATGCTGAAAAATACTCTACGTGTGCCTAAAACGCTTGGTCAGTGTCATCTGTCCTGTACGAAATGCGTTCGGCAGATTATAATACAGGTAGTGATTTCGCTCAAAGACAGAAAAGTACATACAAATGACCAGCAGGATGATGCAAAGAGATGTTATCATACATGATTGCTCCTAGGCTATTGAAAGATAAGACAAAATCTTAAGCAACAAGATGGATAATTCCTTACTGGCGGTAGGTTATGCACCATAAATATATTGTAAGAGAGAGGCAGCCACATGGCAGCGATAACAAAAAACAGACAGTCGAAAGAGACGATCATCAAAATGGCAAAGGCAGCATTTCCCGATAAGGATGTTTTACACATCAAAGAGTTGACGGAGGGCATGTGCAATGTGACATACTGCATCACATTTCAGGATGGAAGCGAAAGCATATTAAAGATTTCCGCAAAAGATCAAAGCGGAAACATCTCCAATGAGATCGGATTGATGAGAGCGGAAGTCGAAGCAATGAGACTGGTTGCAAAGCACCATACATGTAAAGTGGCAGATGTCGGATACTATGACTGCTCAAGAACAATCTGCGATGGCGATTACTTTTTTATGGAAAAACTCCCCGGCGTCAACTACAGTTTTGTAAAGGATGGGATGCCAAAAGAGAAAAGCAGGCAGATCGATGAAGAGATCGGAAGGATCCAGCGGGAACTGACGCATATTCAGAATCACGAATTCGGATTTTTGGGGGATGAGAAACGATATCCTTCCCTGTTTGAGTTTGTCAAAGTGATGCTTACCAATCTGCTGGCAGATGCCAAAAGCCAAAACATAGATATCGCGTTGGATGAGGATACATATCTGAGGAGACTGGATGCGGATCGGGATGTGTTTTCTGCTGTTCAGAGCGCTTCTCTGGTTCACGGGGATATGTGGGAGGGAAATGTCTTCGTGGAGCAGGATCATGTCTCAGGCATCATCGATTGGGAAAGAGCGCTATGGGGGGAGCATAATCAAAACTATCTGTGAAGCGGTTACACAAAGGAGGATATTAGATTTTTGAGAGAACAGTTCGTAAAGAATCTGAAGATCCATCTTTTGGGCACGCTGATCGGATTGCTGGTGCTTATTTCTGTCTTTTCCAATGATGAGATCAGTATGGTGCGACTGTTTTTGGGAGCATTTGTGTTTTTTATAAACCTGTATAGTGCACTGCTCCAGCGTTATAATCTGATCCGAATAGACAGGATACTTGCAGGGAGAATGAAAAGGGCGGAAAAAAGACAAAGAGTGCAAGGATGACAAGGAGAAAACACAGGTGAGAGAGGAAAGATCGTTTGAGGAAAAAACAAAGATGGATTCGCTTTGCTGGGAAGAGATCCATACGGAGCACATCATACAGGACGAGTGGATCGATTTTAGAAGGTCATCGTATCGTTTCCCTGACGGAAACGTGTTTGAACCCTTCTACACCTACAGCCGCAGGGATTATGTGGTGATCGTGGCTTCCGATACGGAAGGAAATTATCTGTGCGTCCGGCAGTTCAGGCAAGGGATACGAAAGGTGACCACCGAGTTCCCGGCAGGCGGGATCGAGCGCAAGGACGGAAGGGAATATGCAACAGATCGGGCAACGCCCGCCGAGGATGCCCTGGCTGCCGCCAAGCGGGAACTCAGGGAGGAAACGGGGTATGAATCCGATGAATGGAGGGCACTGTTAACGATTCCTTCCAATGCGACGATGGCCGATAACTATGCGCATCTCTTTGTGGCAAGGAATTGTCGAAAGGTTTCCGGACAGAGCCTTGATGAGACAGAGTTTCTGAATGTCAGAAAACATACGGCCGAGGAGATCGATGATATGATCGCAAAGGGAGAGTTTGAACAGGCGATGCACATCACGGCATGGTTGCTTTCTTTAGGTGGATAACAGTTTTTTTATGAGTGAGGTGGGGACATGGATATACAGGAAGCATTAAAGGGACTGGATAGGTTGTTTCAGGAGTACCGCATCGGTGAGGTGGAAGCTTATCTGAAAGATAAGCTTAAGGAAGCAGAGGCGGAAGGGGATATGCATGCCCATATCACCTTGTTAAATGAGATGATCGGTTATTGCAGGGACACGAGTCAGTATGATAAGGCGGTACATTATTGCGGACTTGCACAGCAGGCGATCGCACAGCAGGATCTGGAGGGATCGGTCGCACATGCGACCACGCTCCTGAATATCGGTAATGCCTATCGCGCAGCATCTCTGCTTAAGGAATCCATGGAATGTTACGAGAAGGTATTCCCGATCTATGACAAACATCTGGACGAGAAGGATTTCCGATATGCATCCCTTCACAACAATCTGAGTCTGCTCTACCAGGAGATGGGGGATTACGAGCATGCCTGTGATTG
>JAGBQU010000094.1 GCA_017632755.1 Lachnospiraceae bacterium | reverse complement strand
CAGAAAGTTTTCGTCAAATACCTGACGATTGCGGATGCCTTTCCAGGCCTTTTTCAAAATGTCATACCCGATCACGAGATAGGGGATCAGATACAGCCAGAATCCGACCGGTATGGACACCGGCAGCAAACCGTCATTTTGCATTGCCACAGCGTTGCCGGAAAGTTTTTCCTCCAGCGGCAACAGGATAAGCAGGATCACGAGCACAAGTGAAGAAAGGATCCGGATCAATAATTTTTTCTGCTTTCTGTTCATTTTTCCCACTCCTTATGGATCAGAGGAATATCTCACAATCGTCCTCCACCTTTTTACAGTTTTTGAGAACCTGTTTCATGACCTCTTCCGGTTTTCTGTCCTCTTCAAATTCGACCGTCATTTTGAGTGCCATAAAATTGACCGATGCATCTTTCACGCCGTCCGTTTTGAGCACTGCCACCTCCATTTTATTTGCTCAGTTTGCACAGTCCACCTCAATTTTGTATGTCTTTTTCATATGCGTGTCTCTCCTTTCATGTGTACTTATTATCATATGAGCAGTTGTTCATATATTTGTATTATAGCAGATACTGCAATCTTGTCAATCCTTTTGTTATAAATCAGAGAAAATGCAAAAATTAGCTACTTCTATATTGTATTTTTATCTTTTATCCATTACTATATGATATAGACAATTTGTCGATGCGGACAATGTGGTTTTCTACAGAGTCAAATCGCACAAGGGGAATAAATAAAGAGGAACCGAGGGAAAAATCATGAAACACTTACTGGACATCCAACAATATCGGATCATGCGGGTCTTTTGGGAAGCCGGTGATACGCAATTGACAATCGCGGACTTATGCCGGGCTTGTCCCACAATGAAGAAACGTACCGTAGAGCGGACGCTTCACTACCTGCTGGGCGAGCGCTTTGTGAAACACGCAAAACTGGTCGAGATCAAGGACAACGCTCCTGTTCTTGCATATGAAAGTCTTGTTTCGGAAGCTGATTATTGGGAAAGCCCATCCGTTAAGCTGCGTCTGTCGTATCATTCGCGTCTGCGCGTGATCCTTCACAGCATCCGGGAGGAGCTGAAAGATATGTTTTTTAATGAGTTCCACTATGTGTAAAGGGGATATATTACTATACAGGACTCCACAGGCACTGTCCAAACGACTTGCTGTCTGTGGAGTTTTTTATGTGCATTCACCCGGAGTTCATGCTATAATACTATGTAGAAGATTTTACATGAGAGGAATCTATATGCTGAGACTTTACTATGTGATTACCACCACCCTGCCGATCATCCTGTATTTTTATTGGAAGACCTCCTATATTGAACGACATGACGCAAGCTATACGGAGGAACAGCGCTACCACTTTGCACGTTTTGTGGTACATGTGGTCAAATGTTTCGGTTTCATTCGTACAAAGGTTTACGGCACGGAAAATCTTCCCGCAGAGGGCGGCTATGTCATGTACTCCAACCATCAGGGCAAATACGATGCGCTCGGCATCATATTCGGACATTTCTCTCCCTGTACGGTTCTGATGGACGATAAGCGTGCCGATCTTCCGATCGCGAAGCAATTCATCCGTCTGCTCAAGGGAAGCCGTCTGGATAAGACGCAGCCGCGCAACCAGGTGCGCACCATCCGCAAGATCATAAACGAAGTGAAAAGCGGCCGCAGATATCTGATCTTCCCGGAAGGCGGATATGACAACAACTGGAATCAGGTGCGCAGCTTCCTGCCCGGCTCCTTTCAGTGTGCGGTGCGCGCAAAAAGTCCTATCGTACCTGTAGCGATCATAGATTCCTACAAGCCCTTTGGCGTCAATTCGCTCAGGCCGGTTGTCACACAGGTGCATTTCCTGCCCCCGCTTTACTATGAGCAATATAAGGAGATGAGCACCTCCGAGATCGCCGCACTGATCCGGCAACAGATTATCCAGACTGTGAATCGCAATATCACCAGCAAAGCACCTCATGCCCCTCTTGTGTGACGAGTACCATGATCTCCCATTGCGCCGACGGCATGTGATCCGCGGTATAAACCTCCCAATTGTTCTTGGGATCGGTAAAAATACCTGCTTTCCCCATGTTTACCATTGGCTCGATCGTAAAGATCATACCGGGCACAAGCAGCATTTCTTCTCCCCGCTTTGAATTGTAGCCGACCCAGGGGTCCTCATGAAACTCGAATCCCACGCCATGCCCACCGATCTCCCGGACAACCGTGTATCCGTTTTCATAGGCATGATCGTGAACCGCCTGTCCCATATCACCCAGAAAGCCCCATGGCTTCACCTGCTCAAGTCCCGCCTCGACACATTCCTTCGTCACGCGGACAAGCCTCTCTTTTTCCTCCGGGATCTCACCGATGCAGAACATGCGCGAGGAATCCGAAAAATATCCGTCCAGGATAGTGGAACAGTCCACGTTCAAAATATCACCCGACTTTAAAACAACCTCTTCGGAGGGGAATCCGTGACAGACCTGATCATTTAAAGAGGTACAGACACTGTATGGATATCCCTTGTAACCAAGCGGTGCAGGTATTCCTCCCATATCAACCGTCATGTCATGGACGATCCGGTCGATCTGTGCAGTGTTCATGCCCTCGCAAATGTGTTCCCCCAGATAATCCAGTACGGCGATATTGATCTTACAGCTCTCTTTGATCTTCTCAATCTGTGCAGGATTTTTGAGCATGTCATGCCTTGGCACGACATGCCCCTGCATGGCAGCTCTGGCGATCCTTTCATCCATGTCCGCGTGGCATGTTTTATACTTTTTCCCGCTGCCACACCAGCAGGGGTCATTACGACCAATCTTTTTATGCATCATACAAACATCCTTCTTTCCTTCACCCATTATACGCACAATTCCGTGAACTAACAAGAAGAATGTTTTCCGACTACTGCTCCATCTGCCTGCCGAGAAAAGAAGCCGCCGACTGCACCAGCTTTTTCTCAACCTCGCCCATCTTATTCTTATCATCCGGATCGACAATGATAACCGCTCCGATCACATCTCCCTCACAGATGATCGGGCTTACCGCCTGCTGCTTAAACTCCTCCTTTTGCTCCTCCACGACAGGGACCGTCTTTTTGTCCGAATCGGTGAGGACAAAGGTCTCCCTTTTGTTCATTTTTTCATCCAGTTCTTTGCTGATCGACTTCCCGAGAAGATTTTTACTGCCTCCGGCAGTCGCGATGATCTGATCTCTGTCCGCGATAAAGGCGGTTTTTGCGGATACACTGGCCAGACTTTCGGCATATTGTTTTGCAAATGTTGTCATCTCACCGATGGGCGAATATTTTTTTAAAATGATCTGCCCTTCCCGATCTGTTAAGATCTCCAGTGGATCCGCTTCCCTGATCCGAAGGGTGCGCCGGATCTCTTTCGGGATCACGACTCGCCCCAGGTCATCAATTCTTCTTACGATACCCGTTGCTTTCATGCTTATTTCCTCCTTTTGTTTTTGTCTCCTGCAGCCCACAAGCTTTCGATACAGGGCAAGGATTATTTTTCTGTTGAGTTATTATGTGGAAAT
>JAGBQU010000093.1 GCA_017632755.1 Lachnospiraceae bacterium | reverse complement strand
GCACGGGATGAAGCAGGAGGAAACAGGACGACTTCTCAAGCGGCTGGGGATCACATCCCGCGAGGCGGTACCGTGGGCAACGGATGCGTATTATTATGAAGAGATGGTGCATCCCGGAAAGCATCCTTATCACGAGATGGGATTGTATTATATCCAGGAGCCGAGTGCCATGTCTGCAGCGCAGCTCCTGAGTCCCCGGCCGGGTGAGCGGGTGCTCGATCTTTGTGCGGCGCCGGGGGGGAAATCCACGCAGCTCGCATCTATGCTGGGCGGCGCAGGGCTTCTCGTATCCAATGAGATCCATCCCCAAAGGTGCAGGATCCTCTCCCAGAATATCGAGAGAATGGGCATAAGCAATGCGATCGTGACAAACGAGCCGTGTGAAAAGCTCTCACAGCACTTCCCGGCTTTTTTTCACAAGGTGCTTGTCGATGCCCCCTGTTCCGGTGAGGGGATGTTTCGAAAGAATCCGGAGGCCATGGAGGAGTGGAGTGCCGGGCAGGTGCAGGTCTGCGCGCAAAGGCAGGCCGGAATCCTGGACGAGGCCGCCAAAATGCTCATGCCGGGCGGTGTGATGGTCTATTCCACATGCACCTTCTCCCCCGAGGAGAATGAATGCGTCATACATGACTTCCTGCAGCTGCATGGGGAATTTGAGCTGATGACGGTAAGTGCTCCTTACTTTGATAAAGGAAGACCGGCGTGGTGCGGGCAGGATCTGCGCCTGGAAAAGACCTTCCGGCTCTTTCCACATCATCTTCATGGGGAGGGACATTATGTTGCCGTGCTGCGCAAAACAGGAGCTGCCGAAGCCTTGACGGATTCTCCCTTGCCGAAGAAAACGGACAAAAAGCGGAATCCGGGAAAGGAAGCCGGCCTTGATAAGCTTAGAATGGAAGCATTCATGGAGTTCGCAGACCGGACGCTGACCAAAAGCATGACAGACTTTTTGCTCTCGGGGCAGCTGCTTCTGTTTGGCGATGAACTAAATCGCGTTCCCACGCAAACGCCCCCTCTTGCAGGTGTTCGCACGCTGCGTGCGGGACTGCATCTGGGAACATTCAAGAAAAACCGCTTTGAACCGTCCCACGCGCTGGCCCTGTTCCTTGGTCGTGATGATGTGTGCAACTGTGTGGAACTGGGAGCCGGTGAGGCGCAGACCGCAGCGTTCTTTCGCGGTGAGACTTTGCAGAGTACGGATGTGTGCGGACAGGACAGAAGCGGCTTTTGCCTGGTCTGTGTGGACGGATTCAGTGCAGGCTGGGGCAAGCGGGCAGGACAGCAGATAAAAAACCATTATCCGAAAGGTTTGCGAAAAAGCTTCGAATAAGGTTTTTCGCAGGATTCCTTTTTATTTCCAAATTGTTTTGGTCAAAAATGCACATACTAATGGCAGATGACCGTGAAAACGTGCGGAATGAAAGGATGGATGGAAATGGAAAATGCGATTTTCGAATGCGGAGAACAGAGCATAAAAATACCGGTTCCGGTCTATATCCTGGCCTCGGCGAGCATCGTGGGCACAAAGGAGTCGGAAGGACCGCTCGGAAGTCTGTTTGATGTGCAGGGGGGAGATGATCTGTTCGGTGCTAAGACGTGGGAGGAAGCGGAGAGTACACTTCAGAAGGAGGCTGTGACGATGGCGGTCGGAAAGGCAAAGCTGAATTGTGAGGATATCCGCTATCTGTTTGCGGGAGATTTACTCGGACAGGCGATGGCGACTTCATTTGGCCTTAGCGGTTTTCGGATCCCGCTCTTTGGACTGTTCGGAGCCTGCTCCACCTGCGGGGAGGCATTGAGCCTGGGGGCGATGACCGTGGCCGGCGGGTTTGCCTCGCATGTGGTGTGTGTAACCTCCTCCCATTTTGCCAGCGCAGAGAAGGAATTCCGGTTCCCTCTCGAGAATGGAGGACAACGGCCGCCATCTGCCACCTGGACCGTGACAGGAAGCGGTGCTTTCGTCCTGGCTTCGACCAAAAAGGATTGCGTGGCGGCGATCATAACAGGGGTCACGACGGGGCGGATCGTGGACTACGGACTGAAGGACAACTTTAATATGGGCTGTGCGATGGCACCTGCGGCCGCTGAGGTGATCGCGCAGCATTTTTCGGATTTTAACAGCACGCCGGAGGATTATGACAAGATCATCACCGGAGATCTGGGAAGCGTCGGGCAGGTGGCGTTGTTTGATCTTTTGCAGGAGCGGGGATACGATATCCGCGGTAAGCATATGGACTGCGGAATGGAGATCTATGATCCCGCCACACAAAATGTCGGGGCCGGCGGATCGGGATGCGGTTGTGCTGCAACCGTATTGTCTGCCTATATCCTTGCAAAGCTCAAAGACGGTGTATATAAGAGGATCTTGTTTGTGCCCACCGGAGCGTTGCTCTCAAAAACCAGTTTCAATGAGGGGATGAGTGTACCGGGGATCGCACACGCACTCGTGCTGGAAAGCATTGCATAACTGACTGGGTTTTGGGTTTTGCAGTGCGTTTGTTATCAAAAAAATATGTACAAATTTGGAAGAAAACTTTATAATGAGGATAATGGTGTAGGTGATCACAAGGCAGGGTACGAGGCTTTGTGATTGCCTATCATCTGAGTTTCACGATTATTTAAATTCTAAAGGAAAGGAGGAAACAATCGTGTCGAATGAGCTTGTTGCGGCTCCTTATTATCTGGTTGCGCTGATCGCTGCTTATATTGTGCTCAAGGCATACCGCAAAAACACATCCATCGGCAACAAGATCGGAAGAGTTATGCTCGCGGCGGTTTTTCTCATTGTGTTCTACTCCTTTAATCTGGTATCGGATATCTATCTTGTGAAATCACTGGGGTACAGTCTGAGCTATATCATGCTGGATATCATGCTGGTATGCTTTTTCGATTACATCGTGGAATTTCTCGATTTTCAGGACGGCATGCCTTCCGTGCTGCTCTTTACGATGGTTGTGGGCATTGTGGTCGACGGCATTTTTTTGCTGAGCAATGTGATCTTCGAAAATGTTGTGGAGTACAGACTGGTTCCTTTCCTGGATGAAAAAGTCCTTCTCCCGATCCCGCAGGCACCCTTCACATTTCATCTGGTGTTCCTCGGTGTTGTCCTGGCGGCGATCTGTCTGATGCTGAGCAATAAGCTGCTGCATATTCCGCACAGTTACAGAAAACGCTACTATCTTCTGATCGTCGGTCTGTTTCTCGCCGTGCTTGTGAATGTTATGCATCTCAACGGCGTGATGACATTTCGCATCGATGTGTCGGCTGTCTCATACGGAATACTCGGCATACTGATGTATTTTAACACCTTTCATTACAATGAGATGGTCAAGCGCAATCTGACGCGGAATCTCATCATGGATTATCTCTCGGAACCGATCCTTTTGTTTGATTATAAGGGCAGACTGTCGGAGGCGAGTGATCCCGCACGTGAGCTGTTGCCGGTAGAGTGCTTAAGGCAGGGGTTGCCAATCTATGAATTCTTTGATAAGAGTGAGATGGGTTCTTTGGTAGATATACATAAAAATCAGGATTTTCACTGTGCGTTCCTTGTGGACGGCGCGAAGCGGACCTTTGACTGCCGGTTTTCCTGCATGCAGGACAAGAGGGATAAGGTGGTTGGTTATATGCTTCTTCTGCATGATGTGACACAGACCCAGGATGCTTATTTTGCACTGGAACAGTCTATCGTGTATGATCCGATGACAGGGCTTTACAATAAACAAAGCTTTTATAATCAGCTGCCGCAGTGGGAGGATGACAGATACTGGCCTGTCAGTATCTGTGTTTGCAACATCGATAATCTCAAAAAACTCAACAAGGAGAAGGGACTGCAATACGGAGACCGTCTTCTCAAGGAACTGGCGCAGCTGGTAAAGAAAAATGTGGGTGTGAACAATTATATCGCCAAGATGGATGAGAGTGATATTGTTGCTATGGTTGAGAATACAGGTGAGAGTGAAGCAGCCGCTATTTTTGAAAGGATCCGGGAAGAGATGAGTCATGTGGATAAGCAGGAGGAGATCTCTTTGGAGTATGGGATCTATGTGGTGGATTCGCTCAATCCACCCATCCGGGTTGCCGTGGATGAGGCGCGGAGCAGTATGCGCCGAAAGAAGATGCTAAAGCATGCCTCTGCGAGCAGTTCGCTTGTCGAATCGCTTAAGCAGACACTCACGGAGAGCGATTTCCAGACGGAGGAGCATGTGGAGAGAACGCAGGAGATGGCGGCTCGCCTCGGAAAGGAAATGAATCTGAGTGATGTGGATATTGCGAAACTGGAGCTCCTTGCGGTGCTTCATGACATCGGTAAGGTTGCGATCCCGCAGCATGTACTGCGCAAAAAAAGTAAGCTGACAGATGAGGAGCGCATGATCATACAGCAGCATACGGTCAAAGGATACCGGATCGCGAAGAGTTCTCCGGAACTTGAGGAAATCGCGGAAGGGATTCTGGCACATCATGAGAGATGGGACGGTAGCGGTTATCCGAATGGCTGGAAGGGTGAGGAGATCCCGCTGCTGGCACGAGTGATCTCAGCCATCGACTAGCATGATGTCATGGTCAATGACCGTCCGTATCATAAGGCGATGTCGGAGAAAATGGCGATCGAGGAACTCAGGAGATGTGCGGGAACGCAGTTCGATCCCAACATCATCGAGATTTTTACCGGAATGCTAGAACGCGAAGACATGAAGGAGCAGAGCGATGCGCGAGATGGAATTTAAGATGGAACGCCCCGATGTATTGCATGTGGGGGACCGCGTTAAAATCTGGGAGGGACTTCTCCCGAGCAACTACTATTATGTGATAGAACCGTCACTGGCCATGTCGCCAAACATTCCTTTTCGGGAAAGACTTACGGACAAGGAAGGAACCGTGGTGGATATCAAGGAAAACCCCCGTGGATTTTATGTCACGGTGCTGTTTGAGAGTTCTCTTTGACGCAGCACGTGATGCAGATCAGGATGAAAGCGGACAAAAAATATAAAAGAATGAAAGAAGGAGTCAACATGAAAACAATCAGTACAGACAAGGCACCGGCAGCGATCGGACCTTATTCACAGGCGATGATCACAGGCAATCTGCTCTTTACATCAGGTCAGATCGCAATCATTCCGGAGAGCGGAGAGATCGCACAGGGCGATATCCGAGTGCAGGCGGAGCAGGTGATGAAAAATCTGGGAGAGATCCTGCGTGAGGCCGGCGTCGGATATGAGCAGGCTGTAAAGACCACCTGCTTTTTGGCTGATATGAATGATTTCGCTGCATTTAATGAAGTGTACGGCAAGTACTTTACCGGAAAGCCCGCAAGGAGCTGTGTGGCAGTGAAGACACTTCCCAAGAATGTTCTTTGCGAGGTTGAGGTGATCGCGGAGTTGAAATAGACGGACAATTGTAAACCGGCGGCCGGAGGGAATGATCCGGCCGTTGTTTGATGTAGAGGGATGCATAATTTTTTTATTTCCGTGAAAAATAGTAGGGAAGACGATGCGGAAAGGAAGATATGAGATGTCATATATCAATGCATTCTGGGTAGGAGGACTGATCTGTGCACTTGTGCAGATCCTTTTGGAGAAGACAAAGCTGATGCCGGGAAGGATCATGGTCATGCTGGTCTGTCTCGGAGCCCTGATCAGTGTGTTCGGGTGGTATGAGCCCTTTGCCGAATTTGCGGGGGCGGGAGCTACCGTGCCGCTTCTGGGCTTTGGACACATTCTGATGAAAGGGGTCAGGGAGGCAGTGGATTCGCAGGGATTTCTCGGATTGTTTCAGGGTGGATTTAAAGCGGGAGCTGTGGGAAGCAGCGGGGCATTGATCTTTGCATATCTCGCATCCCTGATCTTTCAGCCCAAAATGAAGAAAAGATAGACTGCATGGAAAGAGCAGGGTGCGATCGGATGACGGAAAGAAGGTACAAAAGATGGATAACAAGACGATGATGCAGTATTTTGAATGGTATCTGCCGGACAATGGTCTGCTTTGGAAACCTCCGTATGGGTGACGCAATATGCCTATGAGAATCTTTTTGAAGAACTCTGCATATAGTGATGGGAAAAGTGAATCTGGGATGGAACCATGATTTATTGCAGACTGACGACACATACGATAGAGCCGGGAGATACCCTGTACTTATTGGCAAGAAGATATCACACGACCGTGCCGGCGATCACACTTATGAATCCCGGCATCAATCCGTATAATCTCCAGGTTGGCGCCAATCTCAAGATCTGTATGGGAGAGACGGAGAGCATGCCGTCAAGGCCGCAGATGAGTGAGCGCCAGCTCTGGTCCGATATGCGGGAGGCACTGGCAGAAAACGGAAATCTGGCAAAACTGTATATGGACAGTGTTGCCTTTGACACACCGGATAAGGATGCCGTTATGAGCCGGCTGATGCAAACCCCGGACGAGATCACGGATATTTTTAACATGTTTTACTCCGACGAGGATGCGCGTCTTTTGCGCGAACTCGGGCAGGACACCGTGACACAGATGGAGATGATGTCGGAGGCGATGAAAAATGCGGATGAGCAGACGGTCGGTGAGGCTGTCTCCAATATGCAGAGGGAGGCCTCGGAACTCGCAGGTGTATTGAGTAACGGAAATCCGGTATACGACAGGCAGGAGCTTGAGCGGATGATGATGATGCAGGCGAATGCCGCACGTGAGGAGATGAATCTGATGTTGGACGGAAGATATCCGCAGGCGCTTATGACCTACGAGGATGCGGCGGATCAGCGCATGCGCATGGCCGACTATCTCACGGACGGACTGATCCGGAATTTTTATCAGGCGGGAGAGTAGTTCGCAAAAAATACTGCGGAGCCGGACGGATGGAAAGCAAATGAATGAGGTGACGGGATGAGAGATAAACTGACACGATCGGATATCAAAAAGATGGAGGAGGAGATCGAATATCGCAAGCTGACCCTCCGAAAGGAACTCCTTGAGCATGTGAAAGAAACACGGGCTCATGGGGATCTGAGCGAAAACTTTGAGTATCATGCGGCTAAGAGGGAAAAGAACAAAAACGAGAGCCGCATACGATATCTGGAGCGTATGATCAAAACGGCGGAGGTGATATCCGATACTTCGGGTGAAGGGGAGGCTGGGATCAATGATCTGATCACGGTCTATTTTGAGGAAGATGAGATGGAAGAACAGTATAAGATCGTGACGACCGTACGGAGCAATTCCCTTGAGAATCTGATCAGCCTTGAGTCTCCGCTGGGGAAAGCGCTGCTCGGCCATAAGGTGTCTGATCGTGTCATGGTCAAAGTGAACGACTCCGTCAGCTACCCTGTTCAGATACGCAGGATCGAAAAAAATGACGATGATGAAGATGATAAGATCCGCAGTTATTAGGTCTATCCGGGTGTGTGCTGAGCGGATGGGAAGCGCCTGTCACAACAGTTCCTCAAAGGCGACGCCAAGCGCATCAAAGGAAGCGGTGAGTGCACGATCCCATATCGCATCGATCGTCTTATCCATGACAAAGGTAGTGTATGCGGTACCTGAGGTGCAGGTGATCCGCTTTCCGTCATAACGGACGGTGAGAAGCAGGGATTTGAGGTTTGCCTGCTCCGGAGTGATCTGATGCTTCATCAGCAGCTT
>JAGBQU010000009.1 GCA_017632755.1 Lachnospiraceae bacterium | reverse complement strand
CGGATAAAAGGATTTATCGTCAGATAAATCCTTTTTTGTGTAATAGGAAATTGCACTGCAATTCCTATTACACAAAAAGCGCTCCGCTATGGATGCGCACTCGCGCGTAATGAAAACGTTGCATAAATGCAACCGCACTCGGCGCGAGACTGCCGCAAGCGGCATTCTTTTTTATAGTATAGGGCAAAAATACTTGTGTTTTTATGAGAATTCTTTATAATTATATAGATGGGAGGTTGTTTCTATGATCCAGTCAAATGTATATAATTATATCAATGTTATGGATAAAGCTGCGGATGCTTCCTGGCTCCGCAACGAGGTGATCGCGAACAATATAGCCAACGCGGACACTCCCAATTATAAGCGCAAGGATGTTGCGTTTGAAGGCGAATTGACAAGGGCATTATCCAAGATGCGGTACAAATCGATGGATGAGAAGGTGGATCACCTTACACTTGGAGATCTGAAACCGGCCACATACACGGATCATGGTGATTATTCCTACCGCGTAGACGGCAATAATGTCGACATCGATACGGAAAATGTGGAGCTTGCCCGAAACCAGATCAAATACAATGCTCTGATGTCGAGCGTTAATCAGGAATTTTCCAATTTGAAATCGGTAATGAAATAGCAGATGAGAGGAGGATGAGGATATGAGTTTTCTTTCTTCTTTTGACACACATGCATCGGGACTTACCGCACAGAGATACCGCATGGATATCATTGCGCAGAATGTCGCCAATGCAAATACGACGAGAACATCGGATGGTACTCCATATCGCAGGAAATCCGTCATTTTTCAGGAAAAAACGGAAGGCGTCGGCTTTGCAGGTGTGCTTGGCCACGCTACGGAAAAGTATCGCGGGAAGGGCGTGAAGGTAGTCTCTACGTTTGAGGACTATTCCACGGATCTTGTCAAGGCTTACGATCCCTCTCATCCGGATGCGGATGAAAACGGATATGTGTATTATCCGAACGTGAATATCGTGACGGAGATGACGAACCTGATCGATGCGAGCAGATCCTATGAGGCGAATGCAACCGCTTTTAACGCCAGCAAGAGCATGGCGATGAAGGGTCTTGAGATGGGACAGTAAGGACATTGGCTATTGGGGAGTAGGAGAGGTAGAGATCTCGGAGGGAGTATAGATGGATATCAATTCATTATATCAGTTTAATTCGGCTGCGATCAAAGAGGCGGCCATAAAGAATTCTTCGGTCAAAACGCGGGATATCACGGGGTCAAACAATGTGTTTGAAGCTTTTTTGACGTCTGCGATCGACAATATCAATACGACGAACAGTTATCTTTCCGATGCGGAGAACGAGGAGATCCGTCTTGCCCTCGGCGAGACAGACAATACGCATGATCTGACGATCGCGCTGCAGAAAGCTTCCACGGCATTGCAGTACACTGTGGCTGTCAGAGATAAATTTCTGGAGGCATATAAAGAGATCATGCAGATGCAGATCTAAGAAAAACCTATGCCCGGATCAAGCGGTATGCACCGGGCAAAAAAGGAGAGATACATAAGTGGAACGATTGCAGGAACTGTGGAAGAAAATACAGGATTGGTGGAAAAAGTTTACGCCAAAGCAAAAAACCATTATCATCTGCTCTGCGGCAGGTGCTTTTTTGGCGCTCTCCATTTTGACCTATGTGCTCACCAGGCCGCAGTATACAGTGCTGGCGACTTGTGAATCCACAAAGGAAGCTTCCCAGATCACGGATCTTTTGAATGAGGCGAACATTGGTAACAAGGTATCCGCGGACGGACTTCAGATCTCGGTTGTCAAGAGTAAAGTCTCGGATGCCAATCTGCTACTTGGAGCAAACGACATCCCGACGGTCACATATTCCATAGACAATGTGCTTGAAGGTGGTCTTTCCACGACGGAGAGCGACAAACAAAAGCGTTATCTGGTTCTTCTGGAGAGCGAACTGGAAAAGACGCTGGAGAGAAATGAGGTCGTTGAGAAAGCGGATGTTACTTTGACGATCCCTGCCGACGACGGAACGCTTATTTCACGTGATGAGCAATCCACGGCGGCTGTAGTCTTAGAGCTGAGCGGTGAACTCGGACAGGAAAAGGCGAATGCGCTTGCCATGTTTATCAAGAATGCGCTTGGAAATAAGACGACAGAAGGAATATCCATCATTGATACAACGGGAAACCTTCTCTTTTCCGGTGATGTGGAGAATTCGCTCGGAGGCAGTGCGTCCTCGCAACTCTCTGCCAAGCAGCAGGCAGAAAATCTTGTCAAGCAGGAGGTGCGTTCCGTGCTCGTGGGAACGCCGCTTTATGATTCCGTAGAGGTGTCCTGCAATCTGGATCAGGACTTTTCGACCAAAGAGTGGACAGATCATGATTTTACCGCTGCGGAGGGGCAGTCTCAGGGTGTGCTCAGCAGCGAGAGGATATATGAGGCTGAAAATTCGGGAACAACCGGTGGGGAACCCGGAACAGGAAGCAATGGTCAGAACGATACAACCTATGTCATGCCGGATTATGCGGACTCCTCCTCAGCGGTATCTGAGATCGAACGGAATTATCTGCCGCATGAGACGATCACCAAGATCACAACGCCCGCGGGTGTGATCCGGCTGGAGAGTTCGTCTATCGCAGTGGCAGCCACAAAGCTGCATGTCTATAAAGAAGAGGACGTGCAGGCACAGGGACTGCTTGACGGCATCAGTTGGGATGAATTTAAGGCGGCAAACGGAGAGAATATACAGCTTGAGGTGTCGGAAGATATCTACAGCACAGTGGCAAAGGCAACCGGTATCCCGCTTGAAAATATCGAGATTGTCGCATATGAGCGGCCGATCTTTATCGACAAGGAAGGTCTGGACATCAATATATGGGATGTTCTCCAGATTGTTCTGATCGTCATTATCCTCGGTCTTCTGGCGTATGTTGTGCTCAGAAGCATGAGAGGCGAGGCTGTCGTGGAGGAGGAAGAGGAGCTTTCTGTAGAATCGCTTTTGCAATCCACCCCGCAGCAGGAACTCGATAACATCGAGCTGGAAGAAAAATCGGAGATTCGCAAGCTGATTGATAAATTCGTGGAAGAAAATCCTGAGGCAGTTGCAAGTTTGCTTCGCAACTGGCTGCAAGAGGATTGGGGGTAATGTATGCGCGGAAATGATGCATCGATCTCCGGCATCCAGAAGGCTGCAATTTTGCTGATCGCCCTGGGACCGGAGCAGTCTGCTTTGATCTTTAAACATTTAAAAGAAGAAGAAATTGAGGAACTGACCTTGGAGATCGCCAACACCAGAAGCGTGACGCCACAGCTGAAGGAGGAAGTGATCAATGAGTTCTACGAGGTGTGTCTTGCCCAGCAGTACATTGCAGAGGGAGGTATCGGATACGCAAAAGAACTTTTGGAAAAGGCACTCGGTTCGGAGAAGGCAATCGAAGTGATCGGAAAACTGACGGCATCCCTTCAGGTAAAACCGTTCGAGTTTGTCAGAAAGGCCGATGCATCCCAGCTCCTTAACTTTATTCAGGATGAGCATCCGCAGACAATCGCGTTGATCCTGTCGTATCTCTCTCCCAGTCAGTCGGCGATGATCATATCGGCACTTCCGCCTGACAGACAGGCCGAGGTTGCCAAGCGTGTGGCATCCATGGATCGTACCAGTCCGGATGTGATCAAGGAAGTGGAGAAGGTGCTTGAATCAAAGCTTGCATCTTTGGTAAATCAGGATTACACCATCGTGGGTGGTGTCGATGCTGTGGTGGATATCTTAAATACGGTGGACAGAGGAACAGAGAAGCATATCATGGAAACCCTCGAGATCGAGGAGCCGGAGCTCGCAGACGAGATCCGCAAAAAGATGTTCGTGTTCGAGGATATTCTTCTTTTGGACGACAGAGCTATACAACGTGTGCTGCGTGATGTGGACAACAATGACCTCGCGATCGCGCTCAAGGGCTCCAATGAACAGGTACAGAATGCGATCTTTAACAACCTGTCAAAACGTCTGGCGGTCATGATCAAGGAGGATATGGAGTTCATGGGACCGGTTCGTATGAAGGATGTCGAGGAAGCACAGCAGAAGATTGTAAATATTATCAGAAAACTAGAGGATTCAGGAGAGATTGTTATCTCCAGAGGCGGAGGAGACGAGATCGTTGTCTAATCAGACCCTATTTAAATTTGGATATGCAGCAATGGATCCGGCGTCAGCCAGGGTGATCGATACGAATGATATCATGCAGCAGAGGCTGCAGCAGTTGCGGGAAAAGGCGAATGAGGATCCTGCACAGTTCGAGGATGCCCAGTTCCCGAATCATCTGGAGGCCACCGAAGTCGCAAAGCTTTTGGCAGACTCGGACGAAACCGGCGAAGACGGTTTTACGGAGGGACTGGCGGCAGAGAAGATCAGTGCATTTGATGAGAAGGCTGCCGCAATTGTGCAAAAAGCACAGGAGGAAGCGCAGCAGATCCTGGAAGACGCCAGAGTGCAGGCGGAGAGCATTAAAGAAAGTGCCCGCAGCTTCGGCCATGAGGAAGGGCGAAAGGCCGGTTATCAGGACGGGAAGATCCAGACGACGACAGAACTGGAGAATGAAAAAGCCCGTTTGGAAGAGGAGAGGCAAAGGCTCGAGGCTGAGTCCGAGGCGCGCCTTAATGAGATGGAACCGCTTTTGGTGGATGCTCTGACCGATATCTATGAACATATCATACATGTTACCCTCGCAGACAAGAAGGATTTCATCGTAAAGCTTCTTTCCGATACCATTCGCAAGGTGGAAGGAGTCAAGGATTTCATCGTTCATGTATCCCGCGAGGATTATGAGTATGTAAAGGAACAAAAAGAAGAATTGATGCAGGCTCCGGCGTCTGTCTCGGCGACTGTTGAGGTAATAGAGGATTATTCCCTTGCCTCGGGTGAGTGCATGATAGAAACGGACGGCGGAATATATGATTGCAGTTTGGATGTCCAGCTATCGGCTTTGAAGGAACAGATCAGACTGCTTTCTTTTCATAGGGAGTAGTACTTTGTGGTGAATTTGCAAAAATACGAGAGTCTGTTGGAGCAGACATACTACAAAAAGCTTGGCAAGGTTGTAAATATCGTGGGACTCACGATCGAATCGGCAGGTCCGGATGCGAGATTGGCCGATATCTGCCGGATTTATCCCGAGGGCAGAAATGGCAAATCGGTCATGGCAGAGGTTGTCGGGTTTAAGGATGGCCGTACTATCCTGATGCCCTACGAGAATACCGGAGGCATTGGGGGAGGCTGCATTGTCGAAAATCAGGAGATCCCTTTGACGGTATCCGTCGGCGGCGATATGCTCGGTAAAGTGCTTGACGGCTTTGGCAGGAATGTCAATCCGGATGCGGAGACCGGCAATATTCAGTATTCAGTAGAAGCTCCGCCGCCTGATCCGATGAAGAGGGAAATCATCAACGAAGTGCTCCCGCTTGGTGTAAAGGCCGTAGATGGGCTCATCACTGTCGGTAAGGGGCAGCGTATCGGCATCTTTGCAGGTTCCGGCGTAGGTAAGAGTACACTTCTTGGCATGTTTGCCCGCAATACACAGGCCGATATAAATGTCATAGCCCTTATCGGAGAGCGTGGAAGGGAAGTTCGTGAATTCATAGAAAGAGACCTTGG
>JAGBQU010000092.1 GCA_017632755.1 Lachnospiraceae bacterium | reverse complement strand
TTTTCGGGCGGACCGGTGGGACTTGATACACTTGCGGCCGCGATCGGGGAGGATTCCGGCACGATCGAGGATGTGTATGAACCGTATTTGATCAAAAACGGGCTGATCAATCGGACTCCGCGTGGAAGAGTTGTCACAAAAAAGGCTTATCTGCACTTCGGCCTGCCCTACGAGGAGTAAAAATTCGGAAAGAGGGTTGTTTTCTTTCGTATTTTTGCTATAATATATGTGGTATATTTATGAGCATTCTGTTTCCACATCTTGTGGCAATGGGTGACATTCGCTTGGAATGGGTGAAAAGTACGAGGTGATAATATGGCCCCAAAAACAGACACTGAGGTGATCATAGGCGGAAAGGTATTCACACTGAGCGGCTATGAGAGTGAAGAGTATCTGCAAAAGGTTGCTCTTTACATAAACAGTAAGATCCAGGAATACAGTAAGATCGATGCATTCCGAAGACAGTCTCTTGATACCCAATCTGTTTTGATGCAGCTGAATATTGCGGATGATCTTTTTAAGGCAAAAAAGCAGATCGAGAATCTGCAGGAAGAGATTTCCGCGAAGGAAAGAGAGATATATGAATTGAAACACGAACTGATATCTTCCCGTATTAAGTTGGAAAGTACTGAAAAAACCATGCGTTCTATGCAGGAAGATCTGGGTTCGTATGAAAAGAGATTTTCGCGTATGGAATCGGAATTAAAGGAAAGCAAAAAGTAGATGGGAGCTGTCTTTTGACAGCTTTTTTCGCGTAAGGGGTTTGAAGCGGTTGAAGAAAAAAGTGGAGCTTTTGGCGCCTGCGGGCAATATGCAGTGTCTCAAGGCGGCTGTCAGTGCAGGAGCGGATGCAATTTATATAGGCGCGGAGCGTTTCGGAGCAAGAGCTTATGCAGAAAATTTTGATGGGCAGGGTGTCTGCGATGCCATAGATCATGCACATCTGTTTGGCAGGCGGCTCTATCTGACACTCAACACGCTGCTCAAGGAAAGCGAGCTTATGGAGGTCGCGGATTATGTGAGACCTTTTTATGAGTCCGGACTTGACGGCGTGATCGTACAGGATTTTGGCGTCCTTTCCGTGTTGCGGGAGCACTTTACGGATATGGAGCTTCACGCAAGCACGCAGATGACGGTCACAGGTGTAAATGGGGCAAAGCTGCTTCGGCATTGCGGTGTTTGCAGGGTTGTTCCCGCCCGGGAATTGTCGCTTGATGAGATCATCCGGATCAAAAAGGAGGCAGACGTGGAGGTAGAGACCTTCATTCACGGGGCAATGTGTTATTCCTACTCCGGGCAGTGTCTCTTTAGCAGTTTTTTGGGTGGAAGAAGCGGAAACCGTGGTCGCTGTGCCGGCCCGTGCAGACTGCCCTATGATGTTCTTCGTGGAGAGGATGTCATAAACAAAAGGTCGGAGCAGTATCCGCTCAGTCTCAAGGATATGTGTGTGCTCCGGATCCTTCCCCGATTGATGGAGAGCGGCATCGATTCTTTCAAGATAGAGGGCAGGATGAAAAGTCCCGAATATGTGGCCGGTGTCACAAGTATATATCGAAAATATATGGATCTGTATGACCGGGATCCGCTCAATTATTCCGTCGGCAAACAGGATG
>JAGBQU010000091.1 GCA_017632755.1 Lachnospiraceae bacterium | reverse complement strand
CAGCCTCAGAAAAGTTTCCCCATAAATATCCTCAGCATCTTCCTTGTTCCTGGCATAACCCAACGCAATCCGGTAAACCATATCACTATATGTCCGCACTACATCTTCCCCGTTCATAAACACAGCATGTCCTCTTTCGTCTTCATGTCAAAAACAGTATCTTGTCACATTATAGCCTCATATGTCCAACAAATGTCCAACAAAAACCGCTCTATTTGTAATATTTTTCCAAACAGAGCGGTTTTTTTGCCTCATTTTATATCATTTTTTCCCATAGTATGTCATTCCAAGCATGGTAATATCATCAAACTGTGGTGCCTCTGCAACAAACGCATCAATCTCCTCCTTGACAATCGCAAGAATTTCCTTCGGTTCCGCCTTTGGATCACGGTTTAATGCATCCACAAGCCGGTCTTCTCCGAACAGTTCATTGTTTGCATTTGTCGCCTCGGTCACGCCATCCGTATATACATACAGTGTATCCCCCGGATGGAGTTCAAATTCACGCTCCTGAAAAAGCAGACCTTCCATTACCGCGACAGCAGGAGAATGACGGTATTTGATCAGCTCGAAGCTGCCGTCCGCACGGCGCAGTGCCGGATGTTCATGACCGGCATTGGCCGCCATACCCTTTCCGGTGGAAATCTCAATGATCGCAAACCATACGGTCACGAACAGATCCGCCTTATTTCCCTCACAGAGCTGTTCATTTGCATAGGCAAGCACTTCTGCAGGCGTTCCGCCGATCAAGGCACGATTTTTGATCAGGGTTTTTGCGATCACCATAAAGAGTGCCGCCGGCACCCCCTTGCCGGACACATCTGCCATAACAAGTCCCAGATGATCCTCGTCGATCAGGAAGAAATCATAGAAATCTCCTCCGACCTCCTTCGCCGGTGTCATCGTGGCATAAACATCAAACTCCGGACGATCCGGAAACGCCGGAAAGATACAGGGAAGCATATCCGCCTGAATCTGCGTTGCAACGTTTAACTCTGCACCGATACGCTCCTTTTCCGCAGTGACCTCCCGGATGTTTATGATATAATTCTTCATCCGTTCGGTCATGGACGAAAATGACTCCGCAAGCGTTTGAATCTCATCCTTTGTCTGCAACTCCCATGTAAACTCCAGATCATCTCCCTCAAGTCCTTTCACCCTCTCTGTCAGGATCTGGATCGGTTTTACCAGGCGAATGGAGAAAAACTGGGACAATACCATTACCACAATAATAACAAGGATCACATCTACGATCAAAATGGAAAACGTGAATCTCACACTTCGATTCAGCTCTTCGTTCCGTTCCGAGTTGCTCTCGTCCAGCGTATCCACCAACGCCACCGTAGGGGCAAGCACAGCCTCCTCCGGCATGACGGAGAGAAACGTCCACGCCACCGTATCCATCGGAACGTATGCTATATAAGAGGACTGTCCATCCAGCGAAAGCTGCGCAACGCCGCTCTTTCCGGCCAATGCTTCGTCGATGAGATTCGACAGTTCTTCATTTCCCAAAGTCCGGATATCACTGCCGTTTCCGCCGTCTGTCTTTAGGCTTCCTTCATCACTGGTGGAAAAAATGATGCTTCCGTGATCGTTGACGATACAACTGATGCCCTCCTCGCCGAGATCTGCATTGGATACCAGCGCTTCCACGGCGTCCAGCATCATCCCTGCTCCCACAACCGCAACAACCTGATCATCCTTTAATACCGGAACCGCACAGATCAGACCGTAGCCGCCATTGTCCGCATCCTGTACCACTCCGGTAAAATAGGTCTGTTTGGACTGCGCAGCGCCGATATACCACGGACGGCTCTTTGCTTCAAACGGAAGGACATTCCCCGCCTCATCGAAGCGGTTTTCGGAAACAGGCTCCACCATCACCATGATACCGGTATCGGTTGCAATATAGGCGGAAGCAAGCTGCGGAAACTGCCCATAAAGGGAATGCAGCATCCCCTGCAGATTACCGATCATCCCAAGTTCCTCCTGCAGCGCCGCAGTCCCGGGATCCGCATCTTTTGCATACACCACCTGTGCCACCAGTTCTTTACCGATCATAGACGGATCCGGCTCTGCAACGGATGCCTTACCATAACGGGCAGGCTCCTTATAGATTTCTTCCGCACTCTCCGCGATCAACGAAACCGCATGGGAGAGATCCGAAAACACATGATCTGCCTCATTCGCATTTGCTCTCGAGTTTTCGTACAAACGCTCCGAAACCTGCTCGGAAATGGCAGTCTCCGAAATCTCCCTTATCCGTTTACTGGCCTGCTCTGAGATATTCCCCAACCTGCTACGCAGCGATAACAGCTGCCAGATTAAAATACCTCCGAAAACCAGAAGCGAGATTGACGTCACAAGCAACAGAACACGAAAAATTGTTTTTTTCATTCTTTTCTTCCCCTACGTTTCTTACAATTCTTTCGAATACAAAAGGCCATCACACCTGCATCTCCCTTTGCAGATAATACAATAATAATTTTCATCCTTGTAATACGGCAGATGCAGTCTTTTCCAAAACCGATAGCCATTCCGCTCACAAACCTTCTGTACCGGGACCGTTCCATTGTACTCCCAGAGAATACCATATACCATCCCATACTCCGGATGGTCTGCGGCGATCCGGTCAAGGGCTTTGCCCAGAAATACTTGTGCGATCCCCGACTTTTGCATATCTTCACGCACGAACAGGAATTTGCTGTGCAGAACTTTTTCGCCACGACTTCGGGCATGCAGTTCTTCTACCGTAAGCTCTGTCGCCTCCATCACGGTATCATCGTCCTCATAGCGGACCAAAAGTGCTGCGACCGGCTCCCCGTCCAGATCCTCCACATACAGAAAACAATCTTTATCCTGAATGATCCTGCCCGCATCCTCCTTTGTCATATAGCCCGCTCCGAAGACCTTGTCGCTCTCACTCACTATAAAATCTATATCTCTCACATCTGCCAGTCTCATCCGTCATGCCTCTCCTTTCTCAAGCCACCGGATAGCATAAAAAACGCCAATCCCGCAAAAACCACGATCGACAATACCGTCGTACTACCATATAGAAGGATCAGAGTTGGTGCCACCGACATTCCGATCCTCGTCATCAATATGTAAACCACCAGTGCATCATTGTCTTGATATTGAAACTTCCCTTTTGTATTGTTATATGAAAAAAGCAGCACGGAAAAACCAAATGAATCCGCAAGGCCAAGCAGGATCACCGCCACGATCATAACCGGCATTCCACCGATCAGGGAATAGATCAAGATCATAGCCCCGGTGATCACACAGTATAACAGACAGGCAATCACGGCCGACATCCGCTTTGTGACAAGCTTTGTCATTAACGGCGAAGCATATGCGGCGATCAGATAATTCGCCAGCATCATAACCGATACCACGGTTGCCGAAAAGCCGTAACTGTCCACCGCAAGCGGCACGCTGTACGAGATAAACACCGTACAGGTATAGATCGGCAGAACGATACACACAAGATAACGGATCGCGTGTTTATTTTTCAACACGGCAAACATGTTCTTCATCGAACCGATATGCAGTGTCTGCTCCACTTTCACGACATACAGCATCAGTATCGGCACCAGCAGAATGATAACTGCCAGGAGATAGACCGTACGATAGTGCATCTGTCCCGCAAGAATACCTCCGAGGATCGTTCCCATGCACTGTCCGGCGAACGCGCCTCCGTTGACATGTATCAGGGCCTGCATCTGCTCTTGCATATCTTCAAACAAAAACGCATAATAGCGGATCGCGATAAAGATACAGCCATATCCGAAGCCATCGATCAAAAAGCCCGCAAAAAGGATCCAGTAGTGAAATGCCAGTCCCCGAACCACCATTCCGATCGCGGTTACGATCCCCACAATGCGCATATACGGAAGAAACCCTCTCGTTTTACTGGCGATGATCCCGGAACATATCACTCCGACGATCATCATGGTAGACATTCCTGTGATCGGCATGCTGACATATAGATCAAGTGCCGAAGAATCCACCATCTTTTCCGCAAGACGTCTTACATAGATAACATTAAACGCATCTCCGATGGAAAGTCCGAGCATGCTCAAAAGAAAGATCAAACGCATCCATGCATTCTGTTTCTTAAATCGTATCCGGTTCATCCGCGGCCTCCTGTGAAGTGTAATTTATAAAAAACTGGTATTCTGCCAGGATCAGTGCAGAAAAGGTCAAAAGCAGCACCGTCTGCAGTGCATAATCAAGGAACATCCTCCGGATATAAGGCCTTGATATGATGATCAAAATCCCGTCCTCCTCCATTCGGACCTCCTGAATCTCATGAATTCCCATCACATACCGCTCCAGATAGGAACCAAGCGGAGAAAGCATGCTGCGGGGAACGCCTGCCGCCTCAATGGAATGAATATCCTTCAGAACCGATTCTTCGATCAGCCGATTCATTTCGCTGAGACTTTCCGCATATTCCGCATATGCGCTGAATCCGACAGACGACGAGTCCAGTGCGATCCACAAAAACATGACAGCAACCAGCAATTTCATCAAAAAAGCTTTCTTGTTCAGAAAATGCCACAACAACAGCATGGTCGCAGCTGTAATCAGGAAACCGACAACGCTCTGAAACAGCAGCCGTATGGCATAGCTTCTCTGATCCTTGAAGATGTCCTGTGCATCGCAACGCGAAACCAACCGTGTCTGATGATCCTCCGTCAGATACATGGCAGCGTAGAGATACTTTGACGACATCACATTGTCGTCCGTAAGCTCCACGATCTCCTGTGTGAGTGTTTCCTCATCGGTCGCAAAAAGGATCTCATTGTCCTGAGAAAGAACGTACAGACCTTCTATATTGTCGGAACGCT
>JAGBQU010000090.1 GCA_017632755.1 Lachnospiraceae bacterium | reverse complement strand
CAATGGTGAGGCGATACAGCTTGAGATCCTCTCCGGAACGGGCAACCACTTTTCCGGTTACAATTCCGATACGGACGAGACGATCTGCCAGGATGTTGAGATTTCAGGATGTAAATTCCTCAACCTAAAGCGTGGCGTGGGAAGCCATACGGCTATCACGAACAGCTATTTTAAAAACATACAGATCCATGACAATGAGTTTACGAATATCACAGGGTATGCGGTCAGTATGCTCAACTACGCAGACTCCTCTGTCTACAACAATGTGATCACAAACTGTGGTGCGGGCATCTTTTGCTCCACGATCGAGAAAAGCCACCGGAATATGTATGCTTCACTTAGGACTTCAAACGCCAGAACGGCGCCTATGGTGTTGAATGATAAGATCTATGGAAACAGGATCACGATTACAACCGGGGCAAACGGGGCGAAATATAACAATGTAAACTACGGTATTTTGGTATGCGGTGAAAAGCTGAAAAAGACAAAGGGAAATGTTCCGGCAGGTGACTGGCGCATCTCGGGCGTTACGGTGGAGAAAAACACGATCAAGATCACATGTACCGGATATCCCATCTGGCTGGATGGTGCCGTAAAGAATACGATTCGCAAAAATAAGATCACCTGCGATATCGTCGAAAAAGGAAAGGGCGGCGTCGGTGACGGTATCCGCCTGCAGGGAAGCACGGACAATGTGATCAAGTCAAACACGATTACAAACATGCGCAAGAAAGGACCCGGAGCGCAGATGTGCGGCATCAAGCTCATCGAAAAGTCCGATTCCAATAAGATCCAGAAAAACACCATCCCAAAGGTTTCTAAGGACGGGATCCACCTGGAGGATTCCAAGAAGATCACCATCACCGGTAACACGATCCAAAAGCCCGGACGTGATGGCATCTACGCTTATAAAAAGCAGCTCAAAAAGGAAGCGGACAACAAGGTAAAGGGTGCAAAGCGCTACAAGAAAAACATTATTGTTGTCAAAAAATAACATACCGGATAAACCATGGCAGCCTTTTGGCTGCCATGACTGTTTTGGGACACGCACAAATGCAGGGAAGAACTCCCTGCTTGATTTTTGCGGGAAAGTATATTATATTGTTACTGGCTGGGGATGCGCAAAATGCGGATCTGCCGATGTACAGATGCAGTAATGTACGGATCGATAAGGAGAGATTGCATGGATCAGAAAAAGATAAACAGGAAAGCGGCCGTGGCCGTTGGGGTGAAGATCATCCTGACTGTCTGCCTCTGCGCTTTCTTTGCATGGTTCCTTCTGGGCAGGGAGTTGTGCATGGACAATGCGGGACTGTATGCGAAGGGGAAGATCGTTTCCATGTCCGTCCTCACACTTCTGGCCATACTTTTTTTATGGATACCGAATCCGTTTCAAGAAAAGAAGAGAGTAAATACCGTTCTGCTGCTTGCAGTTACTTTTTTTGCGGGTATCTTGAATTTTGTCGGGATGGAGTATGTCTCCGGTAATTTTGCCAAACTCAGGCATTTGATCGGTCTGGCGAACCTGGTTGTTATCTACTTTTTGATGATGACGATCTTTGCCATCTTCAACCGGATCAAGGTTTCCGTGACAGTGACCACGGCAGCGCTTTATGTATTCACGCTGGGCAACTATTTTACGATGCTTTTTCGCGGGATCCCGATCCTTGCTTCCGATCTTTTGCTGATCCGGACTGCGATGTCTGTCGCAGGGGATTTTGTGTATAAGATCAACTATAATGTTTTGGTCTATTCGATGTTTTTGCTTCTGATCCTGATCCTGCTGGCAAGGATACCGGAGCAGGAGCGGTTGCCACGCAAGCTGCGCTTTGCATATCTTGGCAGCTATGCAGTGGTCTTGGGCGTTTTCCTGTACATCTTCTGCTTCAGTGATACGCTGAGCAAGTACAAGGTCAAGGTGAACCATTTTAATCCATCGCGCTCCTATGCCATGAACGGATCGATCATGACGTTTGCACGTAGTGTGCAGATGGTGGGGCTCGATAAGCCGAAGGGCTATTCTCCGGAGAAAGTGGAGCAGTTGGCACAGCCATATGTGCAGGCATATGAAGAGGATACCGCAGAGTACAGGACACCAAACGTGATCGTTGTCATGAACGAGGCGTTTGCGGATCTGCAGGCCATAAACGGAGCCTTCGAGACAAATGTGGACGTGATGCCCGTGATCCATTCCCTGAAGGAAGATGTGATCAAGGGAACGGCATATTCATCCGTGTTCGGCGGCTATACCGCCAACAGTGAATATGAATTTCTGACCGGTCATTCCATGGCGCACTTAAACGGTGTGGTTCCGTTCCAGTTTTTGATCAAAAAGCCGATGGCGAGTCTCGCGTCAAGACTCGATAAACTGGGATATGATGGTTTGCTTGCCATTCATCCCTATAAAAAGCAGGGCTATAACCGAGATGTCGCTTACAATAAGCTGGGATTTTCGGATTTCATTGCGATTGAGGATATGAACGACAGGGAGCATGAGTATGTGCGAAATCTGATCTCTGATGCGGACGATTCAAAGGAAGTCATCCTGCAGTATGAGAAGATCCGGCAGCAGTCGGATCAACCGGTCTTCATATATAATGTGACGATGCAAAACCACGCGGGATGGGAGATCCCGTTTGACAACTTTACGCCGGATGTCGAGATCCTCGACTCTGCGCCGGAATATCAGACATATGAGGTGAAGCAGTATCTGAGTCTGATCAAGCTTTCGGATGCGGCGCTCGGACAGCTGATCGATTATTTCAGCCGGGTGGATGAGGATACGGTTATTGTCTTTTTCGGTGATCACGAACCGAAGCTGTCCTCCGATTTCTTTGCCAAGATGTTGGGCAAGAAGGTCTCTGCGCTTAATGCGGAGGAGACGATGCAAAGATATGAGGTTCCCTATGTGATCTGGGCCAATTATGACATTGAGGAGAAGGATTACGGTGATATCAGTCTGAATTACCTCTCCTGCGTGTTGGCCGATGCGACCGGAATGAAACTGACACCCTATCAGCGTTATCTCATGGATCTGTATGAGAAGGTGCCGGTCATCACAAATCACGGTTATTGGGATAAGGATCACAAGTTTTATGAGGATGTAGATGCACAGTCTCCGTATAAGGAGATATTGGAGCAGTATGAATATACCCAGTACAACAATTTGTCCGATACGGGAAACCGGGTAGAAAACTTTTTTGACTAAGCTACGCATATCGGGTATAATCGGGAGGAACGATGCGATCAGTTTTTTTTATCCGGCAAATGGTTAAAATGACGGTGCAACATGTGCTGCTTCCGCTTTGCTATCGCTTTTATCGCAGGAAAAATGTGAATGAGCGGCTGATTCTGTTTGCCGATGCCCATCATGACAGAATACCTTTCAGTATGGAGAGGCTGCGGGAACAGATCGATGATTCAAAATGGGAAGTCCGTGAATATTATCTGGACTATCAGGGACATTCCGCCAAAACGGTTTTAAAGAACATGCTTGCGTTCATGAAGGATTATGCCAACGCAAGGTGCGTATTTATCTGCGACAATTTTCTGCCTGTCTCGTCCTGCAGGAAGCGACAGGAGACGACGGTTGTCCAGCTCTGGCATGCAGGCGGTATCCTCAAAAAGTATGCCTATGATACGCCGGACGACATACCGAAGTATTACAAGGGGCATGTATATAAGAATTACACGGTGACGACGGTCAGTGCACCGGTATGTGTACCGGTGTATGAGAGAGCGATGCGCCTTGCACAAGGAAGTGTCTATCCCATTGGCCTTTGCAGAACCGACAGCTATTTTGATCAGAACTATCTCGAGAGATGCAGGGAAGAATTTTACAGCTCACATCCGGAGGCAGCAGGCTGCCGGATTGTTCTTGTGGCTCCGACATTCCGCGGAAGGGCGAGTAACCCTTATCTGGTCGGAGATGAGTGGATCGCCTGTCGGGAGGAGAAGCTTAACGACGGACTCGCAGAGGGCGAAAGACCCTATAAGGTCTATTTAAAGGTCCATCCGCATCTGGACAACAAGCGCAGACGATCCGATATTGAGATGCCGACGGAAAGGCTTTTGCCGGTGATCGATCTGCTCATCAGTGATGTGTCTTCGGTGATTTTTGACTATGTGCTTTTGCAAAAACCGCTTGTTTTGTTCATACCCGATCTGGATGAATTTGAGAGGACACGAGGTTTTTATATTCCGCTTTCCGAGATCCCGGGAAGTCTGGTCACAGATGGCAACGAGCTTGCGACAGCCGTGCGCAAGGCGTTTGCTCTGTTCGAAAAAGAGGATACATCGGAAGGGGAGAGAGCCCGGCTTGCGGCGTTCAGAGATCTTTATATGGGAAGCTGTGACGGGAAGTCTGTGCAGCGCCTGCTAAAGCTGGTCGGGCTGGAAGACTGACTTTTGTGCATCCCCGTACTATCACATAAAAGGAGAAAAGAATGTTTTTACGTTTCTTTAAGGATTTTAAGCAATTTTACGGATACACCAAATATGCTGCCAAGTCTCAGTTAAAGAGTGAGGTGGCAAACTCTTATCTGAACTGGCTGTGGTGGGTGCTTGATCCGCTGTGCTTTATGCTGATTTACGCCTTTATGTTTGGCGTGGTATTTAACGGAAAGGAGCTGTACTTTCCGGCCTTTATTTTTGTCGGCATCTCGATGTGGGATTATTTTAACCGCTGTGTCAAGGCGAGTGTCAAAATGGTGCGTGGCAACAAGGCCATCGTTTCCAAAGTCTATATTCCCAAGTTCGTGCTTGTGATCACGGATATGCTCGTCAATGGCTTTAAGATGGCGATCTGTTTTGCGATCGTGGCGGGCATGATGATCTTTTTGCGTGTGCCTATGCACTGGACGATCCTGTGGTTTTTCCCTATTCTGGTCCTGCTTGTGCTCTTTACGTTCGGATGCTGCATGTTTCTGTTGCATTACGGCGTATATGTGGAGGATCTCTCCAATGTCATCAACATCGTTCTCAGGATCGTATTTTACATGACGGGAATTTTTTACAATGTGGAAAAGAGGATTCCCAAGCCCTATGGACATTATTTATCTAATATCAATCCCCTCGCT
>JAGBQU010000089.1 GCA_017632755.1 Lachnospiraceae bacterium | reverse complement strand
CCGTTTGAGGAGACAGAGGATCAGCTGCTCGCCATAGAGGCGACCAAGGCGGACATGGAGAGTACCAGGATCATGGATCGTTTGATCTGTGGAGATGTCGGTTTTGGAAAGACGGAGGTGGCGATCCGGGCGGCGTTCAAGGCGGTGCAGGACGGCAAGCAGGTTGCGTATCTGGTGCCGACGACGATCCTTGCCCAGCAGATCTATGACACCTTTTGTCAGAGAATGAAGAACTATCCCGTCGGTATCGAGATGATGTCGCGATTCCGCAGCCCGGTCCAGCTCAAAAAGACGGTTGAAGGTCTTAGGAAGGGCACCGTGGACATTGTGATCGGGACGCACAGACTTCTGTCCAAGGATGTGCAGTTTAAGGATCTGGGACTCCTCGTGGTCGACGAGGAGCAACGCTTTGGCGTGACACATAAGGAGAAGATCAAGCAGATGAAGCAGAATGTGGATGTGCTCACGCTCTCGGCGACACCAATCCCGCGAACGCTCCACATGAGTCTTGTGGGGATCCGTGACATGTCCCTTCTCGAGGAGGCACCGGGAGACCGCATGCCGATCCAGACCTATGTGATGGAATATAATGAGGAGATGGTCAGAGAGGCCATCGTCCGTGAACTGGCAAGAAACGGGCAGGTCTATTATGTGTATAACCGTGTCAACAACATCGATGAGATCACCATGCGCATTCAGGCGCTTGTTCCGCAGGCCAATGTGGCCTTTGCCCACGGGCAGATGAAGGAGAGCGAGCTCGAGCACATCATGTATGAGTTTGTGAACGGTGAGATCGATGTTCTGGTATCCACGACCATTATCGAGACCGGTCTCGACATCGCCAACGTCAACACGATGATCATTCATGACTCGGACAATATGGGTCTCTCGCAGCTCTATCAGCTCAGGGGGCGCGTGGGGCGGTCCAATCGCAACGCCTACGCTTTTCTCATGTATAAGAGGGATAAGATGTTAAAAGAGGTGGCAGAAAAAAGACTGGCCGCCATCAAGGAGTTTACGGATCTGGGAAGCGGTTACAAGATCGCGATGCGTGATCTGGAGATCAGAGGCGCAGGCAATCTGCTTGGCGCCAGACAGCACGGACACATGGAGGCTGTCGGGTATGATCTGTACTGCAAAATGCTCTCCGATGCGGTTCGGACACTCAAGGGGCAGCAGCCGGAGGAAGATTTCGGAACGCTGATCGATGTGGATGTGGATGCATTTATCCCGCCGGAATATATTTTGAATGAGTATCAGAAACTGGATATCTATAAGCGGATCGCCAGTCTGGAAAGTGAGGAAGAGCGGGAGGAGATGCAGGGTGAGTTAAAGGACCGCTTCGGCAAGATCCCGAAATCCGTGGAGAATCTGTTGCGCATATCCATGGTGCGCGTGCTTGCTCACAGTCTCTATATTGAGGAGGTCAAGGGCAGGAAGGATCAGATCACGCTGAAATTTCTGGAAACGGCGCCCATCCGTGCACAGAATATCCCTGTGTTGATCGATTCCTATCTGGGGAATCTCACCTTTAGCGGAAAGGGGGAGCCAACCTTCCGTTTTAAGCTCTTTCCCACCGGTTCTGTGGCAAAGGATGAGCAGGCGTTGCTCTCTACGCTGGAGGGACTGCTTGGGAAGATGAAGGAATTCCTGGTCTGAAGGAAAAACAGGTAATTGCCTGAATAAAAGAAATCGGAGTGTGGGAAGATGTACCATTATGATCTGATGCAATGGCTTTTGTTTTTTTATATATACTGCCTGTTTGGGTGGTGTTTTGAGAGCACCTATGTTTCGCTCAAGGAGCGGAAATTTGTCAACCGGGGCTTTTTGAGCGGACCGTTTTTGCCGATCTACGGTTTGGGCGCGATCGGGGTTTTGTTTACCACCCTGCCGTTCGGATCCTATCCGATCATGGTTTATCTGGTGGGAATGCTGAGTGCCACCGCCCTGGAGTTTGTCACGGGTGTTCTGATGGAGGCCATATTTAAAGTGCGTTATTGGGATTACAGCTATCTGCGATTCAACTATAAGGGACATATTTGTCTCAGTTCCTCCATCGCGTGGGGGTTTTTCAGCCTGGGACTTGTCTACATCCTCCACCGGCAGGTGGAACGCCTCGTGTTTTTCTTTCCCGATCGCGTGCTGACCTACTTTACATTTGTGGTCTCCATCGTGCTGGCCGTCGATCTTGCCCTGAGTCTGCGCACCGCGTTTGAACTGCGGGATGTGCTCATAAAGCTTGCGAAGGCGAGGGAAGAGTTCAAACGTCTGCAAAGGCGTCTGGAGATCGTGGAGACGATCCTTGCCGACGAGGGCAGCCGGAAGCTGGAGAAGCTGACCGGACAGGTAAAGGATCAGATCGAGGAGCATCTCGAACAGACCGGGGAGTTTACACGACAAAAACGGATGCAGCTTGTGCAGGAACTTGAGCAGCTGCGTGAAAAACAGGCTGTCATTAAGGAGAAGCTCACAGCACGCCTCAGCAAGGATAAGCTTCGCATGCTGCGCAGAAATCCTTCCGCGAGATATGTCCGTTATAAGGGGCTGATCGAGGAGTACCGCAACCGGCTGCATGATCTGAGCATGGAGGAATGGAAGGAAAAGATCAAGGAGCTCTCTCTTGAATCACTAAAAGAAGATGTGAAGGAAGAGATTACAGAGCTTCGAAATAAGAGAAAGAAAAAATAGCCGGTTCGCCATGTGGTGCGTACAAAAAAGTCCCGGTAAATGTGAGCGGGGACGGACAAAGATGCAAAATACTCTTGTATTTTGGAGTATATAAAAATATAATAGAATTGTTCATGAAACTGGTTTTTTTGAGCCGGACAGAGTGAATCATGTGCTGCATGATGATCTGCAATATGCGCAGAGCATCGTGAGAAACAAGAGAAGGGGGTTGCAGTTTCAGTGAAAAAAATGGAAGATTACGTGCGCAGTATCAAAGATTTCCCGGAGCCGGGGATCATCTTCCGCGATGTGACCAGCGTCCTGCAGGATCCGGACGGGCTCACGCTTGCCATCGATTCAATGAAAAATTTTCTCGAAGGCGTGGATTTTGATATTGTCGTTG
>JAGBQU010000088.1 GCA_017632755.1 Lachnospiraceae bacterium | reverse complement strand
CCCCTTGCGTGCATTGGATATGCCTACGCCAATGCCTGCTGCTCCGGCAGCGCTCCTCAGGCCGTTGATCAGCGTCTGCTCTGCAGAGTCGCAGTATACCTCCGTGACTAACCATCTGGCCTTGCACCGCTTGACAAACTCCACAAACTCAGCCTCAAGCGTATGCGGGTCAAGTGCATCCTGATTGTAGTACTCAGCCAAGATGACCATCTCGCTGTACTGGTACCCGAAGCCGACGCACTGAAAAGCGTGCCCGGATGTACCGCCGCCAAAGTCAACGCCGATAGTGGCGTACATGACCGGAGGTGCTGAGTCAATGATGTATCTCTCCGGGTCTGCCGCAAAAAGCGGATAGCAGGCACCCTCTGCAGCTGCCCACTCGCCCAGGATAAAGCGCTTGTAGTACACCGTGCCGGCATACTCGCGCTTGAGATTGTGCACGAAGTCTTCCGGCAGAAAAGGATTGTCGTCTATCGTTGACGTCTGGCAGTAGACATCTACGTCAGAGTCAATAAACTGCTTGAGGTAGTGGTTTGCAGAGTCCGGGTTTGCGGTACCGTCAAAGTAGCTGTGCTCACATCTCAGACGGCTTTTAAGCATCTCAAAGACCGGCTGCGCCCAGGTGGTCATTTCGTCGCCATACCCATACTCTACCGTCAGACCTTGGATTTTTGTGACACTGGTCTGCTTATCCGCTCCAAGGATATAGACCTTGTGCCCGAATAGCTTGGCGTGGTTTGATGATGTCACCAACCTGCCAACCAAGCGCTCACCCCAGATCTGCCGCATCGGATCCAGGATGTTGCGCTCCACTGTCGCGGAGGTATTGCCGATGATGACAGCTGCACCCTGCCCCCGCATGGCAAGCAGGCGCTTGGGTATCACCACAGCATAGTCAAGCCAGCTCTTGCCGCTGCCGGTAGCACCGACCTTTAAATTCCAACGGTGGTCACACCGTGCCAGATACTCGCTCTGTTTATCGCTTATCATTTGATCGCACCGCCGATATCTCCCAGGATCTCCACCGCCACTTGTAGCGCTTGGTCTTGTGTCGGCTCCGGCTTGTCACGCCAGTCGTCAGGCTTCCGGTTTTTCAGCCAAAAGATCTGCGCTGTCGTATCCGGCGCCACCTGCTTTCTCTGGCGCTTCGTTTCCGTCATCCGCATCTCACCGGCCTTCTTGTCATAGCGCAGTTCCTCGGTGATCTCATCGTACTCGTATCCAAGCGCACGTTTTAACAGCGCGTTTTCAACCAGGCGATCAACTAGCTCTTTGCTCTCTTTTAGGGCGGCCGATATGGCCGGATACTTTGCTTTCCACTCTTTGAGCGTTGATCTGCTTATCCCCATCTTCTGCGCTATCTGCTCATCAGTCAGTCCGTCTCTGGCCCATCCGGTTATCCTGGTCAGCCCATCGTCTGTCAGCCACTCCTCGTACTTGGCTTTAGCCATTAGGCACCACCGCCCAATCCACGCCGTACCGGTCAATCACCCTCCGGAAGTCCTCTATGTCATGCGGCACTATCTTGTACTTAGGGTCGCCGGTCTTGTCGTCCACGCCTACATGGAGCAGCTCGTGATACATGAGGATCTTAAGCTGTTCCCGTGTCATTTCTGCAACATTCGGATCATAAATTGTAATCACAAAGTCGTGAGGGCAGTACGGCTTATACATGGGCTTAACCAGTGTGCATTCGCCCAGCACTTCGCGACCATGGTGTGTCTTGTCCTGATCAGAACTAAGGAACCCGATAGAAACCTCAGCGGTCAGGATCCACTCAAGGTCAGGGTGTTCGCGGATGACTTCCGCACCAAGCTCCGCATACTCTTCGGACTGTGTATATGCCACCCGGATCACCCCCTTTTTTCGGGCATAAAAAAGCGCCCCTTTCGGAGCGCTGCCGTTTTCCGGCTTGGGAGGAGTAAGAAGAAAAACACCATGCCACGATGCGAGCCGGCCCCCGGGTCTGAATGGACCGGCCCTTTCTACAGAAAGGAGGTGCATCATGAACCAGCTCGAAACCTCTGGCCCTTACACAATAACATAAGACACGATGGACATACAAGGACAACCTGCAGATTGATATGTTGCAATGCCCAGCCATGCAGCCTTGTCACGTGCCGGATTGTAAACCCCATGATCCGCGCCACGTCCGCCCACTGCCTGCCGTTGATATAATACTCGCGTAGAACTGCCTGCTCTTTCGGATCGCTCATCGCCTGAATGTCCTCTTCCAGTCTTGCCATCGCATCGAGGTACGTGCTCAGTCTTGCCTCCAGCCTCGTCTCCAGCTCGTCCACCTTCGCAGCATACCCTGACAGATCACCGCTCCCGCCTCCTCCCCTCGGCATGCCGTCGCCTATCTTGGCGCTTGCACTCATCATTCTGGTTCGCAAGGTTGCGAGTTCTTCCAGGATCGCGTCCTGGTCATAGCGCACCCTCCTGATCCATTGGAGGTATGACTTCTTTTCGGCCACCGTCATCGTCTCACCTCCACCCTGTCGCACAGGTCCTTCTCCAGATCACTGTCGCGGATCTCATATCCGAGACATTCCTCGACAGGAGCAAGGCAATCCGCATTGTAGTCGATCTTCCCGGCGTTGATCTCATCGGTCAGTTTTGCGATCTCACCCATCAGGCGTTCAAGCGGATTTTTCTGAAACCCCTCAATCATCAAGGCTCTGAGGCAGAGCACCAGCATGATCCGCTCATGATCGGCGCACAGCGCATCCATGACTACGTCGCGGTTTTTGTTGATCTGATCGGCGTACTCATGCAACAGCTCCTCCACCTCTGGCCATGTATAGACTCTTGCCTTTTTACCAAACTGTACCCTCATCATCTCACCTCGATGGAGAGGATCCTGTCAGCGGCGTACATGCCGACCCAGGTATCCTTTTCCTTGATCACAAAAAAGCGTCCTACAAAATCATACTCCGTTTCCGGCGTGACAGGCCACACCGCTTCGTCGTATGTATCCAGTCTGATTTTGATCGTCATTGGTTTTACCATCCTTTTCCAAAATCGCCATTGTAAGCATCGCGGCATACATCTGCATCGATAACCGCACTGTCTCCAGATCCCGGAGTACTGACAGCGGGTTGTCCTCAATCTGTTCCAGTAAATCCTCAATCTTCTTCCTGCGTTTCCGCAAGTCCTCAATCGTCTCCTTCATTGTCTCCCCTCATATCGGCGCCACAGTTCGGGCCTGATTAGATCGTCCATGATACGCCTCCATTGTCTTGCGGCATCCTCGCCCGGAAGATCTCAAGCGCCTCTTCGGATGATACGCATTCTCCGTATCCGTAATATGTAAACGAATCCATCATTCGTCCTCCTCTGCCGGCACGCCATAATTTGTGATTTCAAGCCCATGCGCAACCATGCCCTCTTCCGCAAATAACTGCACCAGTCCTTTCTCTACTTCTTCACGCGGAGGAAACTTGTCTGCGTCCGGTACCTCAATCGTAGTCATCAAGTTAAATAGTATTCTCATCTTCAATCCTTTCCAAAGCGTAGTGTGTATACGCTTTACACGCCGGGCATGTATTCAAGCGTCGTGGCGCAATCATCGACACCCATGTTGTACGACATCGAAAAGGCGAGTTTCACCGGGACCTTCTTGTTGCGGATCGCCTCGACTGCGTCCTTTCGGCTAATTAGATCGTTATCCGCTTCCAGCGCCTGCAGCTTTTCAATCCATTCGTTTGTGTACTTCATAATCTCCTGGATCTGCTTATGGTGCTCCACGTATTCCGGCACCGTGGGCGACGGGATGTCTATGTCCCACAATCTCTTGTAGATATCTCTCAGCGCATTAAGCGCAGTCTGTTTTTTAATCACGTTGCTCATTGTCTTCCTCCTCGTTCCGCCTTTCCGCCATACTGCAAAAATCATCTTCCATGGGTCTGTCGCTGTCATCTACTATCCACACTGCGCATCCGGGATGACCATGCCACCTACATTCCTTGCATCGTATGACTTCCGGCTGTGCGGATGGCAAGCCATTAATTACCTCTTGTACTGCGCTCCCATATTCTTCCTCGATGTTGAATCCAAAATGGCTGTTTATTGCCTCAATCGCCTCCTGTCTGCTGATTAAGTCCATAGCGCACCTTTTACCTTTCGTCTGATTTCCTTGCATACTCGCATAAGGCTGTCCTCATACGGTTCTCGCACATGATTCCTATCTACTTCCTCGCACACCTCTTCTTCTCGCTCCATCGCCGCAAGGAATATCCTCTGTTCTTTATCGGTTAGCGGTTCTGGCTGTGTGGACGGCAAATCTTTGAGTCTTTCTGTAAGTGGCTTCCCGTTTTTCCCATCGCTCATACTATCCTTCAGCCAAGCAACCACTTCATCTATTGCCGCCTGTCTGCCAATCGAATCATTCATTCGTCCCGCCTCTCTGCTCTACTGCAAAAGTCATTCGCGCCCATGCTCATATCGCAATATTGACACCCAATTTCTTCCTCTGGATAGTCATCCATGTTTTGGCTTTGCCATACTTCACTGAACATCCAGTCATATGGCATCCAACATTTACAATCCTTACACCTTATGATCTCTGGCTGTGCGGATGGCACTCTTTTTATGCACTCACATATTTCTGACAATGCAGGATTTCCAAATGGCTTCTTCGCCCACAATTCAACAATGCTATCTGTCACATCATGCCTATCAATCAAATCACTCATCCTGTCCCCTTTCTGCCCAGTTACAGAATCCGTCTTCTGGCTGACCCATATTTGTAAACTCACATGCCATCCCTGTGTCTGCATCGAGATACCAATGCTTACAATCCTTGCAATAGATGATTTCTGGCTGTGCGGATGGCAACGCCCTGATACACTTTGCGATTTCTGAAAACTTCATGTTTCTATACAGATATTTGTTGTCTTCTTCGGCAAGCGCCCCAATTGCCGCCTGCCTGCTGATCAGATCGTCCATAATATACCTCCATTAAAGATTTCCCTGCTCAAACAACTTATACACCTCCATCGCCTCACGGCACTCTTCCGGAGTGCCGATGTCCTCATACATACCAAGCTTGCGGATCACCCGGAACGTAATCTCGAAAAACAAATCATATGTCTTGTAAGGTGCTACGATAGCATCCAGTCGGCTCTTCAGCATATAGTCGCCTTCATGGAGTCCTTCTTCGGTCAGGCGTTCTGTCTTCCAGTTATCACTCATCGTCCCCCCTCCTAGCTGCGACCGCCAGAGCGATGACGATGATCCCGATCGCGATCCCCACAAACATGCCGCATCCAAATGTAAAAAGTTTATCAATCATCTGCAATCGTCCTCCTCGATCTCCGCGTCTTCCAGAGCTTGCCCCGCCAGTGCTTTCATCCCGGCAGTCAAGTCTTCCTCTCCGTCACCGGCATAATACACGTATGTGACAGTGACCAACTTCGTCCAGTTAGGAACATCGATTTTTATTCTCACGCTGCGCCTCCCTTCTCTTTGCCAGAAGAGCCTCCCCGTTATCCACAGGGAGAAGCTCCTCGCCTCGCATCCACTTGAAAGTCGTGTAGTCGTTAAAGCTCACCGCATACTCACCGTCTGGCGTTATGCCCTTGATCTCCCCGATCGCGATCACCACGTCTCCGCACTTCATTCGCTCACCCCTATTCTGACCCACACTCCGGGGACAGGCCCCTTGCTCTTGGTCATCGTCTCCTTGCGGACCTGTGCCGTGTGCCGCCAAAATCCTGCTTTCCGTAAGCACTCCTCGAAAAGCACCATGTCCGGCTTTCGCGCGAGCATCGGATCCAGACCCGCGAAAACCCACTCGGTATCCAACGTCACCGATCTGCCGCGGATCGTCTCATCCGGTCCGTAAATCCTCCGGGCTTTTTCCAGCTTGGAGACCAGCTCCCTTTTTATCTCCGGAGTCACCACCGGCACCATTGGCAGGAAAAATTCAACTTTCATTCTGAGCCCTCCTCAGACAGTTGTTGACAGTCCCATGTGCTACGCCAAGCCTTGCCGCTATTTTGTCACACGAGACTCCCAGTGCTCTCAGGCGCTGCATTTCCGCAACCATCTCCGGCGAGGTCCTTTTGTAGCGCCCGCCTTTTTTGCCGCGCACAGGTTCTTCCGGCGTCGTGTCCCTCAATCCCTCTGCCGCGATGATCCGCGACACTGCTGCCACGTTTACCCCGGTGATGAGCTCGATGTCCTGGAGCGACTTCCCGGACATGTACAGATCGATGATGATCTCTCGGTGCGACTTAAGCTTGACCTCTGCCTTTTTTATCCACCCGATCAGCCCAGCCATGCAACGCGGGCAAAAATCATTTTGCGAAGTTATGTCGCACTCATCAGTCCCGGGATCCACGTGACCGCCATAGAGCCGAATCGGCTCCGCGGTCTTTTCTCCGCACCTGTCACACGTATACTCATTCTTCATCCGGTACCCCCACTCTGGCGATCTCCGCTCCAAGGGAAAGATACCCTATAGCATCGATCCAGCTGTCAAGGTGCCCGTAATAACTCCCCTGTATCCGAGCGATCTTAAAGAGCGCCATCATGCAGGCGACGTCCTCCGCTCCGATGTCGGTCTGCAGGTACGCGGACCATAATCTTGCGATGTCGCTAAAATTGTCCATGGCGTCTCCATAGGTCTCCTGCCGGTCGCCGGTGACAATCTCCTTTGCCTGGTCAAGGACCTGTGCTCTCGTTACCATTCGCCGTCCTCCAATCTCTCAACTACCTTTCCACCCTTGTGCCAGTACACGACCCACTCATTCGACGCCCGGTCTCTGTAAGGCGTTCCGACTGCCAGGAGTCTGAGCATGTTCCGGTCATAGACCGTCGTACAAAATTCTCTCCGCTTGACCGTTTTTACGTTGAAGATTTCCAGCAGGTCCATGTTGTACGTTTCCGGGCTTGCATAATGCCCCCATGCCGGAGTGAGCCTCGCTCCGTTGATAGCCTCAAAAACAGCCACCACCTCAAAGTTGACGATGCCCGCCAAATATCTCAAACGCTCCGTGATCTTGTCGCTCTCGGGCCCGACGGGGAAAAAGCAAAACCCTATTGCGTCGGTACGCTGTCCCTGATGCGTTGACAGATTTCGCAGGACGTCCCCGCGCCTGAATGCGATGAGCTCGTTTTTGCTCATGCATCTCATCACTACAAATCTACCCATTTTTCTTTTTCCTCCCACGCGTCTCCGGAATCGGCAGCACTCTCGATTTTCGGGATGAGGCGGGCTCATCACCCTCCCGCTCCCAGTGCCAGCCGCTCCGATCCTTGATGTCGTACAGTGTGCCGGATCCCGACTTGAACGCCTTGCGCTTGTAATCCTGCACCACGGTCCCCACTATCCTCTGTCCTGTCGCGTCGTGCACCAGTGCAACCGACGCGCCGGCCTTTAAACGTTTGGCGCTTAATGTTGTTATCATGTCTCGCCCTCCATCTCGTCTACGACAATGTCAAAGATGGCATTCAGAAAACCGTCCCAGTCAACTTTTATTCCTTCGTCCTCGAGCTGCTTTCTCATGTCGCGGCCCACAGCAATCAGCGCCCGGACGATGACATACCATTGCGCAACCGGAGTGAGATTGATATTGTCCTGCACCACTGCCTCGGTCGTTCCGTGCGGTATGTTTACCTGCAGGCAGATATCCGCGGTGTTCATGTAGTTTTCCATGATGAGCTTACAAATATCCTCCATATGTCCCCCTCCTAAAACTCCCGCAGAAAATCTTCAAGATAAACTGCGCAGTCCTCGCGCGAGTATCTATCGTCATTCGTGAGCATCATCAGGAGATGGTCCAGCACCTCCGTGATCTCGTCATGTGCATCATCAACTGCTCTCTTCAATTTTTCCCAGTCCACGATTATTCACCTCCATAAGAATGTCGCGCACCTTTTCCGGCAGCGCGTCGATTGTTCTCTTGCGTTCCTGCACAGCGCGATAACTGCGCAGGAAATTGCTCTGCATCACGGTTTCCGTTTCATCTTCAGGCGCCATTGCCCACGCCCTTAGCTGGTCAGGCGATCCGACTGCTTTTCGCACGTCCTCCGGCAGTTTTTCATATTCTGCTTTTGCACCGTAGATCCCATTCCTCAGAGATCTCCGGACCATGTCCCAGGCTTCGAGCTCTGTGCGTCCCTCCTTCTTCGGGATCGTGGCGACGAGTTGGCCTGGAGTAGGTGCAAAGGCGTGTCCGGCCATGATGTACGTCTGCAGTGCTGCGCTGACTATCTGGTATGTATAGTCAGCGAGGAGCGCTGTCCACAGGTCGATCGCGTCTGCCATGCTGGGCGGCTGATAGTTCGGCCACACTGTGCATATGGCTGTAATGATTCTCTTCGTTTCCTCTCGCGTCATGCTTCCCCTCCTAAGCGTTTTTGATTTCGTCCAAGATGTTTCTCTTGGTGTCTGGCTTTTTCAGTTCATAGATGTCCGTCCATGCATTCCTGGTCGACTGATTCAGAATCTCGACTGCGGTGCTCACGTTCACGTTTCCGAACATGTCCTCTGCCATTTTGCGGAGCTTTCGTTCCATAAGGTCTTCAGCATGAGCTGTCATTTTTTTCCCTTTGGCTTTTCTCATCTCCACAAAATCAGCCCATGCAGACTGTATCTCCGGATCGTCGAATCGCGCCTTCTCTTTGTCTAGTCTAGTCTTGTCTTCGTCTAGTCTAGTCTTGTCTTGTCTAGTCTTGTGCTTTTTGATTTTCAAAACCCCGGTTTCTGATTCTTCAAAAGGGGGGTTTTTAATTTCAGAAAGGGGGGTTTCTGAAATTGATAAAGGGGGGTTTTGTTTTCTTGGCCTCCCGCCTTGCTTCCCGTGTTCCACGTTGCTTATTGATATTTCGATGTTGGCCCTGCACGCCTCAAAAATCGCCTGCTGCCAATTATTTAAATCCGTCGGTTCCACATCGGAGAACATGTAATCGAGCAGAGCAAATACTAGCTCCTCTCTTTCGTTTCCGGGAGGCAAGGACTTAAGTGCTTTGTAGTAGCTCTGAAAGAACGTCATACTGTCGCGCATCAGTTCCATCCTCCATAGATCCGGAGCCAGTCTTCCAGCTCCATGGTTACTAGTATCTTGGCGTGGTTTTTGCGGTGCATGACCGTCGGCAGCTCTCCGGGCCTTGCGTCCTTTTTTGCCTGCGCCATCCAATCATAGAGGCGCATTTGCTCGACGTGTTTTGCCTCAATATGGATCCCAGGCAAACCGATCACGTCGGCCTCGATGCGTCCGTCCTTCTGGCAGGTGCGCCGGCAGTCATACCCCGCTGCTTTTAATTTGGCCGCAAGTTCACGCTCGAACCTTGCGCCCTTGTCTCTCTGCATCTTTCCCATGGCCTTAGTTAAACGGCAGCCCCAATTCGTCGGGGTTGCCCGTGAACGACATAAAGCTTTCATAATCCTTCTGGGCTTCTGGTTCTGCTGCCTTCTTGGATTCGACAAATTCGTGCCGGTCCGCGATCACGTCCGTGGTGTAGATCTGGGTTCCGTTCTTCTCGTAGCTTCCGGTTCTGATCCGGCCTTCGACCAGGATCTTTGTTCCCTTCTGCAGGTACTTCTCCGCGAACTCCGCGGACTTTTTAAAGGCTACACACGAGATAAAATCCGCCTCGTCCTTGTTTCGGTCCACCGCCAGCGTGTAACGCGCTACCGGATCGCCGTCGTTGCTCCGTCTTACGTCTGGATCCTTCGTGAGTCTCCCGATCAAAATCACCTTATTCATTCCAGCCAATTACCTCCGTGGCATCTGCCATACCATAGTCATCGCCCAAAAATCCGTCCATTTCCGGTTCAAAGGGTAAATCATCATTTGCTTCGTTTTCGTCGGTTTTTGCGCCTTTCGCTTCCCTTGCGGTGGTAAGTGACGCGATAGATTTTGCTCTATGCTCCGGAGACTGCTCGACTTTTTTGCGAGGTCTCCGGAAGAGTACGCATCCAAGAGGCACATGACCAACCACAGATCCGTCTTTGTTCTGGGCAGTGATCACAACTCCCTCGACTCCTTCTTCTGCCATCTTTAGCAGCAGGCTCTTTTCTTTTGTCCTGGCTGGGAAAGTAACCTCAATGTAATCGCGTCCCCTGAGCCAGTTCATATCAAACTCATCCATTGCTTTACTCCACGTAAATGTAATTCTTCCCGTATCGCGCCATGAACTCTTCGCGGGTATGCGTCTTCTCATACTCTCTTTGCCCTGCTTCGTGCAGCAGTGCCCTCAGCGATCCGTCCACGTCATGCACGAGCTCGTGGCACTCTCTGCACAGCGTGACGGTCAAACCGTCCTCATCCGACAGTCTGCGATTCGGGCCCCCGAAAATGTGATGGGTGTCCAATCTTCCCCCGCATCCGCAGATAAAGCACTTTCCATCATTTTCCCCCAACAAGTCTTTGCACCTCCTCTGGCGGCAGCGTCTCGATGCCGTTCTCTTTGCACTCGCTGATCAGTCCTTCGATCAGCGTATACATCTCTTTGCTGTTGTAACTGTGTGATCCTCTCAAGAGGATGTAAGTTCTGTACATCCCGTCTTTTCCGGTCTTAAGCTCGGAGGTCGGTTTTAGGTGGTTGTATTCGTCCTCATCGACGATCCTCTGGGTATCATCCGCTTCCCGGATTACCACATACACCATCTTCCCGCCGATGACTTCCGGCTGTCCGTAGCGCCGCAGCATAAGGTTATGCAGATACGCCTTTGATAGCCTCAGCTTGTCTCCCAGGCGGGAGAGAAGCACCCAGTAATAATCATTTGCGCTGAGGCTTCTCTTTCCTTTGTTTTCCTTGACCTCGATCCGGAGCGGTTTCCCTGCCAGCTCGTTCAGGGGCTCCGGATCCTCGACAAGGTTAAACTGTATGACAGGCTTGCCGGTCTTATAATCCCGGCTCATACCCGCCAACGTGCCCGTGTACATCATCCCTGTAATCTCCGTACCGCTTCCGCGTACTGTGCTCCGGTCAGGTTCGGCCATGTCGGGAATACCTTAAGCACGTCATATCCGCGCTTTTCGCAGAGGGTACGCAGAACAGTCTGCTCTTTCTCGCTGATGTATTCCGTCGCTACGCACATATCGTAAACCGGTACGCGCTTACCTCTGTCTACCCTGACGATTTGCAGACGGGTGATCTCCCTGTCCGAGTTGTAGCCGATTTCCGACACCTCGAAACGGTCAAAGCATTTTCCGTCCTTGATGTTGCAGTCACTAGCAGGGATCCAGACGAAGGGGGCGGAGTACAACTCACGGCCAAGGCCCCAGTTAAAGCAGGCGCGTTTGAAGCTGTCCGACGCGAGGCCCTTCTCCTTTTCTGTGTTGGACTCTGTACCCGTGTCCTCTTTCGAGATCCACTGCTTTTTCTCATCGTCCCAAATTGAGACTACGCAGTT
>JAGBQU010000087.1 GCA_017632755.1 Lachnospiraceae bacterium | reverse complement strand
GATCCCTCCGGCCGCCTTGATCCGGACGGCCCCTCCGATATGCTCCTTACACAGTTTTACATCCTCCTTAAGCGCGCCTCCCGTTCCGAATCCGGTGGAAGTCTTTATATAATCCGCGCCTGCATTTGTGACGGCTTTGCAGAGTGCGATCTTTTCTTCCTCCGTCAGATAGCAGGTCTCCACGATCACTTTCAGGACCCTGTTGGCACACTCCTGCTTCAATGTGGTGATCTCCTGCTCCACCTTGTCAAAATCCCCATTTTTTACATCCGTGATATTTACCACCATATCGATCTCGTCTGCGCCGTCATACAATGCGCGCTCCACCTCTGCAAGCTTTGCCGCCGTCACGCTGTATCCCAGGGGAAAGCCCACCACGGTACAGATGTTCAATTTTTCTCCATAGGCTTCACGCACTCTGCGGATATAGCAGGGTGGGATGCACACGGACGCCGTCTTGTAACGGACCGCATCATCACATAGTGCGCGGATCTCCTCCCATGTGGCATACGGTTTTAAGAGCGTGTGGTCAACATGCTGATAAATCTGCGATTTTTCCATATTTTCTTCTCCTGTTTTATGATCATCCGGGACATCGTCCCTTTGCATCCGGTCATCTTTCGGATCTGACCGTTTATGTACAACACTGCCTGCATTTTATCTTAATGCATTTGTGTGAAAAAAGCTATATAAAAAGCATATTATGAGCAAATTATAAACTTTTTTTCAATATTATGTTAATCAACTTGCCTAGTTGTATTCTTCTATGATATAATCGGTGCGTATATTTTGATCCAAATTCAATGACAAAAGGGGAAACATTACTATGGAATCCAATTACTTTTCTGAAATTACTCCCGAAATATTGCGACTGTCGCGATTAAGTGAACAGGCCGGAATCATTGAAACAGAACTTTTTACCAAATATGAAGTCAAGCGTGGACTCCGCGACGTAAGCGGCAAAGGTGTTTTGGCAGGTCTCACCCATATTTCGGATGTAAGGGCTAACATGCTCGTGGACGGGCAATTCGTACCGGTACACGGACGTTTATTCTACCGCGGATATGATGTACAGGATCTGATCAGAGGCTGCAACGAAGACAATCGTTTCGGTTTTGAAGAGATCACATACCTTCTTCTTTTTGATAAACTTCCAAGCGAAGAAGAACTGACGGAATTCAAAAAATTGTTATCCAGCTATCGCTCCCTTCCGACAAGCTTTGTCCGTGACATCATCATGAAAGCGCCAAGCAAAGATATGATGAACACGCTGGCAAGAAGTATCCTGACGCTCTATTCCTACGATGACAGAGCGGATGATACATCCCTTCCGAACGTGCTCAGGCAATGTCTGCAGCTGATCAGCTTATGTCCGATGCTTGCGATCTACGGTTATCAGGCTTACAACCACTATCACGGCGGCAACAGCCTGTATATCCATCAGCCGCAGGCTCATCTGTCCATGGCCGAGAATATTTTGCATATTCTTCGTCCGGACAGTTCCTATACGCCTCTGGAGGCCAAGATACTGGACGTAGCTTTGATCTTACATATGGAACACGGCGGCGGTAACAACTCCACCTTTACCACACATGTTGTCACCTCATCCCTTTCAGATACCTATTCTGTCATGGCTGCTGCGATCGGCTCCCTCAAAGGTCCCCGTCACGGCGGTGCCAACATCAAAGTTGTGCAGATGTTTGAGGATATGAAGAAAAATGTAAAGGACTGGACAGACGAGGAGGAAGTCAGTGCATACTTAAACCGCCTTCTCAAAAAGGACGCTTTCGACCATGCCGGTCTGATCTATGGTGTTGGTCATGCGGTGTACTCCAAGTCGGATCCCAGAGCTGTGATCTTCAAGGATTATGTGGAACGGCTCTCCAAGGAAAAGGGACTGCACAAGGAATTCCAGCTCTACTCACTCGTGGAGCGTCTTGCCCCGCAGATCATCTCCGGCGAGAGACAGATCTACAAAGGTGTCAGTGTCAATGTGGATCTCTACTCCGGTTTTGTTTATTCCATGCTCGGACTGCCCACAGAGCTCTACACGCCGATCTTTGCCATTGCAAGAATGGTCGGTTGGAGTGCACATCGCATGGAGGAGCTGGCAAACAACGGAAAGATCATACGCCCCGCTTACAAACCGATCCATGCAGACATGGAATATCTGCCGCTCGACGAACGCTAAGCCGAGCGCAAACGGTATCCTACCGCTAAGAAAGATTGCCGCTTGCGGCATTCTCGCGCAATTGCCTATTACATAAAAAACAAAAATAAAACTCAGTGATCACTCACTGAGTTTTATTTTTGTCATCACCCTTTCGGGATTTATTCTTCCATTCCAAGGAATCTCTTTACCACGGATCTCATCTCATCCTTCTCGCAAACGGTATCGTGAAGAACCTTCGCACTTCGTATCTCCTCGATAGCTCTCGGAACCGCAACATTTCCGATCCTGCTCAGTTCATCCACCAGTTCGAAATCCGACATCTCATCATACTTTTCATCGATCGCGTGCATCACGCTCCTCGTAAACTTAAACGGACTTGCCGTGGATGCGATGACCGTCGGCTTGGCATCTTTTGTCTCCTGCACATATTTCCGATATACGGACGCGGCAACCGCCGTATGTGTATCGATCACATAACCGCATTCTTCATACAGCCTTTTGATCGTTTGAAAGGTTTCTTCTTCACTTGCATACCCGCCTCTGAAATCATCGAGCTGCGCTCTCATCTCATCGGTGATCGTATATTCTCCGCCAGCGGAAAGATCCGCCATCAGTTCTGCATTCTTTGCAGCATCCTCTCCCGCGATGCGGTAGATCAGTCTCTCTAAGTTGCTGGAGATTAGGATATCCATGGACGGGGACGATGTCAGCATAAACTCCCTCTTTCTGTCATACGTTCCCGTATGGAAAAAGTCAAAGAGAACCTTGTTCTCGTTGGAAGCACAGATCAGCTTATCGATCGGCACCCCCATATTCTTTGCATAAAACGCTGCAAGGATATTTCCGAAATTTCCTGTGGGAACGACTACGTTGATCGGATCCGCATCCGCGATCTTCCCCTCCCCAAGCAGTGTCACATAGGCATAAACATAGTATACGATCTGCGGAACAAGGCGTCCGATGTTGATGGAGTTTGCAGACGAGAACTGGAATCCGTGCTCCTGCATCTGCCGGGCAAGCTCTTTGTCGGAGAACAACTGCTTAACGCCGGTCTGCGCATCGTCGAAGTTTCCGTGGATGCCGACCACATGTGTGTTCTCTCCCACCTGCGTTACCATCTGCTTCTCCTGGATCGGGCTCACGCCGTTCTTTGGATAAAAAACGATGATACGGGTGTTTTTCACATCTGCAAAGCCCGCCAGAGCCGCCTTTCCGGTATCCCCGCTCGTTGCGGTCAGGATAACGATCTCATTCTTTATCTGATTCTTTTTTGCCGAGGTTGTCAAAAGATGAGGAAGGATCGAAAGCGCCATATCCTTAAAAGCGATGGTCGCTCCGTGGAACAGCTCCAGATAATAGGCATCGTCCGCCTCCACGATCGGCGCGATGCTGTCTGTGTCAAATTTGGCGTCATATGCTTTGGCGATGCAATCCTTAAGCTCTTCTTCGGTAAAATCAGTCAGAAACAGCTTCATGATCTCATATGCCACTTCCTGATATGATTTTTGTGACAATTCTTTCAATGAAACATCCAGTTTCGGTATGGAAGTCGGGACAAATAGTCCGCCGTCATCGGCAAGTCCTTTCAGGATCGCCTCCGAAGCCTTTACCGGTTTGCTCTCGCTTCTGGTGCTCTTGTATAAAATCTCCATATGTATTCCTCTCATTTTCCGTTGCTGTATTTTTTATTCGTCCTATATCATAACATAAGAATTTTTATATGGCAATGAAAAAAGACGCCTGCCACATCCCGCACGAAAACAAAGCGTTTCGCCTTCATCCTGCCCGGAGGGCTTTTGTGCAACAAGAAATGCAGAGCAATTTCTTATTACACAAAATGACGCCCCCGTGCAGGCAATCCTGTTTACCGGTAGAACTCATGTCCCCCGTGCGCAAACAGATACTGCAGTTTTTGACGAAACCAGCTGTATTTTTCCGGATCCGCGCCTTTTTTGGAGACAAAATACATGGCGCCCCCGGAGTGATCCGTTCCATAGATGACCTGTTCCACAGCCTTACGTGTCAGCTCCGAGACGGAAACCCTCCAAAACCGCCCGTCGGACACAGGCGAAAACTGTACGCTGCCGTGATCACGCTGCATGATCACCTGCGAGACGGAATCCGGGAACTTCTTACTCCTCACACGGTTCATGATCACATTTGCGACAAGTATCCGGCCTTCAAGATCCTCACCCGTTGCCTCTGCCTCAACAATGCGGCAGAGATTGTTATAATCCTTCTCATCAAGCTCGTACACTTTTTTTCTGACCAGCACTGTCTCCTCAACAATACGCGGTTCAGATACCGCCTCCTCGAGTCTTCTGGTGTACCTCCATTCTTCCGCTGTATATTTTTTCACATTTATCTTCGGGAATCTGTGCATAAACTCCGAGGCCCTTCCATACAACACCGCCAGAGTGATACAGATCACACCTGCCGCAAGAAGGATGCCCTTCATCCTATTATTCATAAACTCCTCCGATATCCTCTGCCCTGATCAGGCAGGCAGCTGTCTGTTTCGCTGTCCCCTTTGTGAACGGGAAAGCATAAATCCTAACAGTTTTATTACAATAATTCATAAGTCTGTAACAACTCATTCCTTATTCTATACACGGACATCGGTAATCATTCTCAAATTGTATTCTTTTAATAAAAATGTTATACTTTTTTTATGGAAAAATTAGCAGGGGTTTACGAGTCAAAAAAGAAAAACGGGGAGAT
>JAGBQU010000008.1 GCA_017632755.1 Lachnospiraceae bacterium | reverse complement strand
CATCCGACATGCTGAGGATTTTCATTGATGCCGAGCCATTCCACATAAGGGCAGATGCCTCTTGTGACATATTGGAATCTCGGATCCACAACGCTATGTACCAGATCTTCTGTGCTCGCATACGCTTTCAGATGCTGCACCTGCGCACGGATACCGGTCTGCACATTCTCAAAGGAATTTCCCTTTGCGCCGTTACCGGTAGCACCGATCCCTGCAAAATTGTACTGTTCGATCGAGACATCTCCTCCGTATTTAAGGAAATTTGTCTCCTTCATCGCCTGCGTAAAAGCGACTTCCACCTTCACACCCTCATCCTCACACTCTTTGATGTAGAGCTGGCAGAATTTTTTTAATGTCTTGGCATCCGAATTCTTATAAAATTCCGGATACGTGGCATTCGCCTGATAGTAAGAGATCATTTGATTCAACGTGACATCACTGTCTCCCATGATCGCATAGTAATCTCCGTCCTCGTCTTCACTCTCTTCCACATTATCGATCGTGAATGTGTAGGATCCCACAGTCAGTGTCTTACTTCCGATCTGGGCATAAACAGTGAGGTAATGCTTCCCAACCTTCTTAAAGCTCTTGGATGGCACAGTGTAATACCATGTACCGTCGCTGTCTTTTTTGGCCTTATACTTTACGGCAGCCTTTTCTTTTTGTCCCTTTGCACGAATGCTGAAATTCACACTCTTGGCAAAAGACAGATCCGGCACCTCGACCTTATACTTGGTCTTAGCCTTGTTCACGGTGAGCGTCACCTCACGCTCAGGCTGCTTTAACGACGGTTTTTTGGAAGCAACCACTCTGGTGATCTTATTATTGTCGGTAGCGATAACTTCAACATAATACTTGCCATAGTGATAATCAAACTTGCTCAGCTTGATCGTGGCGGTATAGACTCCTTTTTTTAACTTGGCATCAAACGTCTTTTGATCCGACTTATTCTTCTTGGTCCAAACCTTGACCGCCACCTTGTTTATACCGGATACACTGTCCAAGTTCTTGATGGAAAGCTGCATTTGCGCCTTGACAGAATTCTGGCTCACTGTCAATTTGGCGTCCGTCGGTCCGGAGACGGTAAACGTCTTCTTTCCGACCTGTAAGCGCTTTGTACCGATCGTGGCATACGCGGTCACATAGTATTTGCCTTCCGTTTTGTGCTTGCTGACCGGCACATCATAGATCCACGCGCCGTCAGCATTTTTTGACGCTTTGTATTTGATCAGGTCATCCTTGCCGCCGATCTTGGAATAGACTTCATACTCCACCGAAGTGGCATATGCCAGACCACCTGCCGTAACACGGAATTTTGACTGTTTGCTGTTTTTGGCCTTGACCTGGATCGCCATATCTCTTGTGTATTCAAATACCTTCGATCCGGCCTGTTTTTCTGTTCCGTAAGGTGCTGTTGCATACACATATGCCTTGTAGCTGCCCTCGTTGATCATTTTCTTGAGCGGAACCTTTGCCGTCCACACGCCATCTTTGCCCTTCTTGCCTTTATAGTATACGCCTTTTGTCTTTCCATCTTTTTTATAATAGAACAAAAAGCGCACGCTCTCCGCATCGCTTATGCCCTTCGCACTGAGCTGGTAGCTGATATTGTTCGTACCTGACACAGAAGCAGAAAGGGTTGCCTTAAAGTTGGGGATCAGTTCCAGCGTTGTCTCGCCGAGCATTCCGCTCTCACCGTCCTCATCTACGGCATACGCCTCAATGACATATGTTCCCTCCTGATAATCATGCTTGGACGCATAGACGGTCGCCTTGTAACTTCCGTCCGCCAGCTCCTTGGTATTGTAAACTTTACTGGATACCTCTTTATTCTGCGGATAGACCTTAAACTGAACCTTTTCAACATCCTCCTTCGGCTCGACATTTCCGATGGAGACCGCGAACTTCCCGCTTATCGTATCCACGTCACTGATCACGATCTTTCCGGCAGAAAACGAACTATTATCCTCACCCTTCTTTAAGGAAAAATACTCCGCGATACCCTGTGCGTCTGCCTCACCGAGACTTTTGAGCCCCTCCTCGGAGGAGAGCAGCTGTGCATCGGAAGGATTGGTCATAAAAGCATGCTCGATGATGATACCCGGAAAACCGTTGAGCTTGCTGTTCTTGATCACGCCGTAGTAATCTGCCAGAGAGCCGTCCGGATACAGGGAACCATCCCCGGAATTACGCACCTTGACACCTCTGTCATAAAGTCCGAGTCCCACCAGCTTTTTCAGGATCGACTCAGCCAGCGATTTTCCTTTACTTCCGATCTCTGCGTTGTAACTGCTGTTCGGATAATATACCTCCGCACCGTTTGCAGACGCTGCGGCCGAGTTGAGATGGATGCTGACATACACGGTTGCGCCCACGCTTTTGGCATAGGCGACACGGTTGGAGTTACACACCACACTCGTGGTTCCCGGATGCGGACACAGCGCCGAATCCCTGGTCATGTAGACCTTCACGCCCGAATAAGTCGAAAGCTCCGCCTTACAATACTGTGCGATCTTTAATACGAGTTCTTCCTCCTTGAGGTTGCCGGAATGAGCGCCGAGATGCGTCCCGTCATGTCCCGGATCAAGTACCACGACCACGTTCTTTTTGGCTCCAGCCCTCTCAAGGGGTGACTCTCCGATCTGCGCCTGCGCGCGATCAAGAGCTTCCTTGATATCGCCCGCACTCTGCGCCTGTCCATTTTCATCGATCGTCACAATGCTGGTATCAAATGCAGGCAGATCTTCCACCTGCTCCTGTGAGAAACGCACCTGCTCATTTACACCGAAATAGGCGTAAATACCGGGCTGCTCAAGTTCGATGGTAACGCTTTTCTCACCTACGGCAAGCAGGATCGTCTTAACCTGATAGATCCCGCTCTGACTTTCGTCATCAAAATCATGCGCAAACAAAAGAACCTCGGGAGCTTCATCATAGGACTCTCCCTCGATCTGAAAACGTTCTCCCGTTCTGTAATTCTCCAGCACCAACTGTGCACGGTCAAAGACTGTAGTTCCGTCGCCAACCTCCGCAAGGATTCTCTGCACCCCCGGTGTTGTAACATACCGGCTCTCGATATAAACATACTGAAGCAACAGATTCTCCGCTTCGGTATCTCCCTGCCCCGTTTCACTCTCCTGTAAGAGTTCATTTTCTCCCGGGATCTGCTCTTTTTCAATCTGCTCTCCGCTGATCTCCTCAGAGAGTTCATCCTCCTGCAAAGATGTTCCCGCAAGCGGCTCCTCCAAAACAGAACCTTCCTCCGTCCGGATTTCCTCCTGCGTGCCTGCCTCCGTCACCGGGTCGTCTGCCTCATCGTCCTCGTAGATACTGTTTACCGAGACAATGCTGCTTACGTTTTCCGGCTCTGCCGCTTCATACTCCAATGCATACGCCGGCACTGCTGATTGTAACAACAGCGCAGCCGACAACAGATACGCCAGACTTTTTTTATTTACAATCTTCATCACAAACGCTCCTCATACTGTATTTAGTAGACACTTTACAATATAAATCCAATATACAGTATACCTTTTTCTCCCTGTACGTTCAAGTACCATTTTTTGGTCAGCGTCCCAGTGCGGAAGCACGTTTCAACGCATCATCGATAT
>JAGBQU010000086.1 GCA_017632755.1 Lachnospiraceae bacterium | reverse complement strand
TTCCGGGATATTCCGGATCACATCCGCAGTCTGCCCCACGCGCTCTTCCACACCGCTCCACCAGCTATGTACACTGTTTGCATAGGTTACCGATTCTCTCGCAAGGATGTTATTCGTCAGGTTCTGGATATTATCCGCCGCCAGCTTGATGCTGATCTGTGTGCTCACGATGATGATGATCGCCACATAGATAATGATCCTGCTCAGGAGTGTTTTTTTCAAAGACTTCCGTTTCTTTTGTGCCATATACCCGCACCTCCTTATAATAATCATAGATAGTTCTGATTATACACTTCTATGTGCAAGCAAAGTGCAAGCGCTGATCCTTTACCGTCTCGGCAGCTCCGGATGCGCGCGATAGTAAGCTATCTTGGCTTCGTACATACGCTCATCCGCCTCCTGCATCATCCTGCGTATATCTCCGCCTTTCTCACTGAACACACCGCCGGCCGAAAACAGGCTCCGCTGTTTTTGCAGCATGTCCATACTTGATTCAAATTCTTCCTTCGAAATACGGTTCGTCAACACCACAAATTCGTCACCGCCGGCCCGATAGATCTCCTGTCCGCAGAAGATATCCGCCAGCACTTCCGCAGCTTTTTTCAGAAGCTCATCCCCGGCCACATGCCCATTGGTATCGTTCATGATCTTGAGGCCGTTAACATCTGCAAAGACCACTCCGAAAGATCCACTCTGCAAAAGCACATCCTTGTCAAAGTTATCAATCCGGTTGTTCATCGCATTTCGGTTCAGCACCCCCGTCAACAGGTCCGTCCGGCTCATCTCTTCCATATCGTGATACATCTGATGACTGGCGATCTCAGCCGAAAGGATAAAGGTCGTTGTTCCAAGGATCGGTTTTATCATATCTGAGCGTGATGTTTCAAAATCCAGCGACCAGATATAGCCGTATCGTCTTTTGTTGTTTTTTAATTCATAAAGAACGACACTGTTTACCCCTTCTTCCTTTAGCGTTGCTGCCCATTCCGGTGTCAATTGTTCCAGCTCCCGCATATCGTGTTCGCCCAATACAACGCAGCAATTGTCCCCTTCGATCGCCTTCGGCCATGTTTTCACCACATTGTAAAACTCCGGCCGCATAAGTTCCTTCATCGGAAGATGACCACTCTCCTTTTGGACAGCCTCACACAGGATCGCGCAGCTTTCGCGCTCCTCGTCTATCGTAAGGATACAGCAATGGATCGCGCCGCACAGTTCCCGGATATCTTCGATCACACCCTGCATGGCTTCTTCAAAATCCGGATTCTCCCGCAGACGGATACAGGTTTTCAATACATGTTCCGCCATTCCTGCCGAAGAATTGGCCAGCATCGCCGCATCCAGCTGCGGCATCATCTCATAAGTGAACAGGCAGTACCCGATACCTTCCTGATCCGAATGCAGGGGCAGCACAAAATTGGAGAGCCAGGAATGGAACATTTCGATCTCTACATAGAGATGCACCGGACGGTTCTTCCTGACACACTGGTAGCACATTCCCTCAAAGGTCATATCCCGTTCGATCACGCTCGTATACAGCGCTCCGGGCACGAATTCGCATCCC
>JAGBQU010000085.1 GCA_017632755.1 Lachnospiraceae bacterium | reverse complement strand
TTCAGTTCCCCGAGGCTCTTTTCGCGAAGCGGCCGGTAGATCATGCCGGCCTGACAGAAACGGCAGCCACGGATACATCCCCTTTGTATCTCCAAAACAACCCTGTCCTGTGTCACCTTGATAAAGGGCACGACCGGTTTTTTGGGATAATACGTGTTTGTGAGATCCATTTCGATCTCTTTGCAAATGCGCCCGGGCAGACCGGAAACGACAGGCGAGAAGTTTTCGATCGTTCCGTCCTCCTTATAGGTCACATCATAAAACTGCGGGCAGTAGATGCCGTCAAGCGCACCTGCCAAAGCAAGAAATTCCTGCCTGCTCTTACCCTCTTTCCGGCATTTGCGATACAGATCAAGCAGATTCTGATACTGTTTCTCACCCTCTCCGATATAAAACAGATCAAAGAAATCTGCAATCGGTTCCGGGTTATACGAGCAGGGACCGCCCCCTATAACGATGGGATCCTCCTCGCTGCGCTCCGTGGCATGAAACGGGATCCCGGACAGATCCAGCACCTGCAAAATATTGGTATAGCACATCTCATATTGCAGGGTGATCCCCAGGAAGTCAAAATTCTTTACCGGCTCCTGTGACTCGAGCGCAAAGAGAGGAATGTGGTCTCTTCGCATGATCGGGTCCAGATCCATCCAAGGGGAGTACACTCTCTCACACCAGACTCCTTCCATCCGGTTTAACATATCATAGAGGATCTGTATCCCAAGATGCGACATTCCGATCTCATATACATCCGGAAAGCACATGCAAAAGCGGATATCCACCTCACTTTTATCCTTCATCACGGAGTTTACTTCCCCGCCGATATAGCGGGCCGGTTTATCAATTGTCAATAAGATTTCATCTGTCAATGCTAGTTTTCTCATACTCAAAAGTATACGTGAAATCCTCGATATAATCAACCACCTGTTTGGAAAAATCCTCCGAGATCGACTGTCGGATCCGCTCCTTGGACAGGTTCCAGGGCAAGGCAGAGGGCAAGTGGATCCTGTCGTTTTGGATCCCCCAAAAAGCCAGAACCAAAGCTGCCGAGAGCAGCATACGAAGCCAAAAATATCGAAAGCCGTTGCCACCGGCCGCGGAATCCTTTTTTTCCTCTCCGTAAAAGATCTGATGGCGTCTGCCGATCCTCTCGTGATTCATTAGATTTTCCCGGCGGATTGAATCTGCCAGCTCAAGTTTTCGCGCATATACCTCTGATTCAGCCCCGGTATCCCTCCCTGCATATCTCTCCGACAAAAAAACACCTCCTGCACAGGTTTTACTAGTTAAGCCTATGCAGAAGGCGCTGCTTTTTATGTACGTATTCTAACGGTTTGCCAGTTCCTTGGCGATTTCCTCCCAGGTCACTCCCTTTTCTGCCATGAGTACCATGCAATGGTAAAGGAAATCCGATATCTCATACTTGATCTCATCGGGATTCGGATTTTTGGCAGCGATGACGATCTCCGTCGCCTCCTCACCTACTTTTTTGAGGATCTTATCAAGCCCTTTGTCAAACAGATAATTGGTGTAGGATCCCTCCTTGGGATTCTGCTTGCGATCCATGATCGTTGCATAAACGCTCTCGAATACGCTCAGTGGATTTTTCCCCGTCTCCTCACATGGGATCAGATCACGGTAAAAGCAGGAATAGTTGCCTGTATGACAGGCCGCGCCAACCTGTGAAACCTTGGCGAGCAGTGTGTCGTTGTCGCAGTCCAC
>JAGBQU010000084.1 GCA_017632755.1 Lachnospiraceae bacterium | reverse complement strand
GCCGAAAAAGGAGGAAGGACGGGGAGAAAAAAAGGAAAGACGATAAAAACCGAAAAAAGAAAAAAATGCCAAACCCGTTCACCCAGATTGAAATAATCCCCTTTCTGACTTATAATAGAAGCTAGAAATCATTACAAAGGAGGAGTTCTATGGCGAATACACAATTATCAAAAAAGATCAGGCTCACTTTAAGTCTCCTGCTGACCGCAGCTATGTTATCCGGCACTCTGGCTCACATTTCGGTTTCCGCTGAGGCAGCAAACGCAATATCGTCAAATGATATACCATCCGACGATATTTCTTCTGATCCCTATTCTTTTTCGGATGAGGACGAACTGTTAGCAGAGGATTCTATGGCAGATCCGGCCGTCCAGCCTCCTGCTACGGATGCTGACCCGATCGGGAATGCCGCCGCGTATGCCGATGAGACGGTTACGGATGTTGTTTCGGATCAACCTCCGGTGAACAATACGGATTCGGAATCTGATACGGATCCCTCCGCATTGCCGGATAGCGATTCCGCTCCGGAGATCGGCTCAGACGATTCCCTTCCCAATGCTTTTTTGGATGAAGAAACATTTACACTTACCTTTGATTTTAATGGTGGAACTGATCCCGCAGGCAACACCACCTATGTGGTACAGGCCGAAAAGGATGCCCCTCTCTCGCAATATATTGAGGATGCGGTAAACAAGAATTTCATCAGTCCCTATGTTTTTTCCAATAAATGGGATGTGTATTATACCGACTCCGGTGATCTTTATCTGCAAAATATGAAGGTTACCACCACCAGAACGGTAAAAGCCAACTACACGCTCAAGGCAATCTGGAGTACGAAATACAGACAATTTGACATCAATTATCAGTTAAACGGCGGTTCCTACGATCAAGACTCGAATGAGGATATCTTCTATACATATACCTATGAGGATACTGTCACACTTCCGAAATCGCTGATCCGCAAAAACTATATGTTTAAAGGCTTTTGCAAGGATGCTGCCTGCAAGACGGCAGTGATCACCTCCATTCCGCAGCACTCCATGGGAGACCTCACATTATATGCGAAATGGGAAGCGGCAACCCCGTCAGCGACTCCGGTCATCAGCAAGGTGACAAACCCCTCAAGCGGCAAAGTCAAAGTAAGCATGAAAAAGCAAAACGGGATCACCGGCTTAGAGCTTTCCATGTCCACGGACAAGAAATTCAAAAAGAATGAAAATACGCTCTCACTCAAGGCCTCTGCAACCTCCACGCAGCTCACGAACATGCCCGCAGGAAAGACATATTATTTCAGACTGCGCGCATACAATATCGATTCCACGGGTGAAAAAGCGTATTCCAATTATTCCAAGCCTGCAAGCGTAAAGATCCGCAAAGGCGTAAAAGAATACAAACCGACCGGCACCTCCGGAAAGCTGAAAAGCTGCAAGATCACGGATACCGATTCGCTCAGCGTTTCGTTTACCGTGTCAAAGCGCATCAAAAGTTCCGATGACTCTTACTATCTTGTCAGCGTAGACCCATATACCGGCAAGTATCTCAAAAAAATTGAGAAGTCAGCCAAACAAAAGACTGTTACCTTTTCGCTCCCTCTGCGGGGTGAAAAAGGAAAGGATATGATCCAGACCAAATTTGCTCTTGCGATAAAGAGCGGAAGCAAATACAAATTGATCAGCAAAGGCGGCTTTATCTCCAATCCGGAAGACGCGGCAGCCTATACGGGAGCTTTTCCTAAAAGCCGTTCCAAGAAGGGTCTGCAGGGAAGCACCGACATGGATCTGGGACTCAGCCATACATTCATCAACATCGACCTGAACAGTATTTTAAACGGCTCTATCCCCTATCAGTATAACGGTAAGACGTATTACTTTAACGATCCGTGGACCGGCTTCCTCGAAGCCTGCAATGCGGCAGGCCTGACCGTGACCGGGCAGGTAATGCTCACCTACAACGATTCGACCAAGTACATGATTTTAAAGAGCGGACGCACTCCCGGCAAACCGTATTATGCGATCAATGTCAAGGAGAAGAAAGCGCGTGAAACCTTTGAGGCTGTCATGAGCTTTATGGCGGAAAGATATGGGCGCAGTGACTGTCATCTGGACAACTGGATCCTTGGAAATGAGGTCAACATCCATCAGATGTGGTACTATGCCGGCAACATCTCGCGCAGTGATTTTATGAAAAATTATGCAGGTGCTTACCGCATCATGTATTATGCGGTGAGAAGTCATTCCAAGAATTCCCGTGTTTATATCTGTACCGATCATACATGGGTCGACCGTTCGGGTGACTGGGGTGCAAAACCGTTTATGAATGCATTTAACGCCGAGATCAAGTCACAGCAGAAGAACATCCAGTGGAACCTGGCTTATCACGCCTATCCTTCCATTTTGACTTCATCTGCCACATGGAGAGATATCCTGGCTCCCAACAGCGAAAGCGCTGACTTCGTATCGCCAAAGAATCTGAGCATACTGACCGGATATGTGAAAAATACCTTTGGCAGCAAGACGCGTATCATCCTGTCTGAACAGGGCTTTACATCAAGCAGTGGAACTGACGTACAGGCTGCTGCCATCGCCTATACTTATTACAAAGCGGAGTTTGATCCCATGATCGATGCGGTGATCTTCCGCTCCGATATGGATAACGGCGGAGAAGCTGCCCAGGGACTGCTCTTTGGTTTAAAGGATGTGAACGGCAATAAGAAGCCTGCCTACAATGTCTTTAAATATATGGATACGACAAAGGCAGAAACCTATACCAAACCTTACCTGAAGACCATCGGTATCTCCAAATGGAAAGATATCGCTCCCAAATATGACTTGAGCCGCTTTAAATAACAGCAAAAAAGGACGGGCATAATGCCCGTCCTTTTTTCCGTTACCACTGACATGGAACTTCCGTCAACCTGCAAGATCCATGGTATACGCCTCGATCGCCCGATTCATCAGGTAAGATGCGACATCCGACTGCGCTCCCTGATCTGCTTCAGAGACACTGCTCACCGTGTTTGCAGCAGCCTCGGATATCTGCTCCGATGCAACAGGCGCAATGTCTGCTGCCTGCGTCTCCTGCTCCTGCTCCGGTTTCATAATCCTGGTCGCATTATTCTGTCCCAGCTGGAACTGCATGGCAAGAACATCTGCATAGTTTGCGGTTTGTCCCATTTTGAGAGGATTCTGGTTTTTGCTGTTGCTGTAGTAATCAACCGAACTGGCCAGTGCATCATCAGCGATCGGCGAGATCTTGTTTAAGCTGTTGGCACTCACACTGTTCGTGTTAAATACATACGGCTGGAAATTCATTCCAACTGCACCAATCTGCATCCTGCCACCTCCTTAGCCATAGTGCTACTTATATTATACAACCACAGCTATGTGAATACAAGCTGAATCTGCTAAAAAAGGGACAATACGCACATAAAAAAGGCATCTGGCAACAACAAAAAAAATATGCTACACTAAGAAAAAATCAGCTTATCCGCACGAGGCGGATCAGCCAAAGGGAGGGGCTCACATGATCACAATCTCACTGTGCATGATCGTCAAAAATGAATCTGCCATCCTTGCAAGATGTCTTTCATCCTATCAGGAGGTCATGGACGAAATAATAATCATAGATACAGGTTCTACCGATAACACCAAGGAGATCGCCCGTAAATACACGGATCAGGTCTATGACTTCGCATGGACGGGAAATTTCAGTGATGCAAGGAATTATTCATTTTCAAAGGCAACAAAGGAATATATCTTCTGTGCGGACGCCGATGAAGTTTTGGACGATGAAAATAGGAAGCGGTTTCTCCTCCTAAAAGAGATCCTGCTTCCCGAGATCGATATCGTTCAGATGTATTATGTAAACAAAATGTCTGTTAATACCATTTACAATTTTGAGAAGGAATATCGGCCGAAATTATACCGAAGAATGCGGGAATTTATATGGGAGGGCGCCATACACGAGGCTGTCCGCCTAAATCCCATTGTCTATGACAGTGATGTGGCGATCCTCCATCTTGCGCAGGGAGATCATTCCTCCCGTGATCTGGCAGCTTTCGTCCGGATAGGGGAAAGCGGCACTCGCCTGGATAAGCGTTTACATAATATATACGCCCGTGAGTTGGCGATCGCAGGGAGCGATGAGGATTTTATCCGCGCCATCCCCATTTTTTCAGACAGCATGGAGGATACGACCCGCAGCGACAGTGAGCTCAAGGAAGCATCCTATATACTTGCCAGAGCCTATCGGCTGCAAGGCGATATTCCCAATTTTTTCAAATATGCCATGAAGATCGTAGCCATGGACGGCTGTTGCGAGATCTGCATGGAGCTCGGTGATCATTATCGCGGACAAGGGGATCTGCAGGAAGCCTCCGTGTGGTATTACAATGCCGCTTTTGAGACAGAATGCATCCTGAAGCTGAGCATCCAGACATCTGAGGCTCTTCTGGCTCTTGCCGACTGCTGTGAGGCTCTGGGTGATCCCGAACTTGCCTGTTCCTACCGCGATCAGGCAAAGTCCGAAGAGGCATGACCTCTTGCCCTGTCGATCGTTCCGGGATCCATATCGTTACTCGTTTATTGCAAAGAAATCTCCTGATCCAGTGCAAAGGAGTAGATGATCTTTTCTTTCACGCGCAGGCCGGTGAGCTTTTCCAGCGCATCTGCATAGTAATCCAGCTGTGTCTGATACCGCTTTATAAGCTCATCTGCTTTCTCTACGCGATCTGTTTTATAATCCAGCACGATGAGCTCATCCTGCTCATGAAAATACACATCAATGATCCCCTGGATCAGAACACCCTCCTCCTTGGGGAACTCTTTTCCCAGAAGATTTGCCGGGATCTGCATCACAAAGGGTTGCTCCTTAAAAAGTTTCCCCTCTTTTGCCGCAATCCCCATGCGATGTGCGCTCGTACTCTTTAGAAAGCGTGCGATCCGCATCGGATTCACAAGTTCACGATACCCCGCACTCAGAAGTCCGCTTTTCACCAGATTCTCCATATCGGTATCGACGGTCTTGGAGCACTCATTGATGGATAAGCATGACATCTCACCATATTTTTTATAATCCAGCAGTTCCAATACTTTGTGATAGGCGCTTCCGCGCTCCGTACCGCCAGCCTCCTCCCTTCTCAGATATCCGGGCAGATAGGCGCGTGTACGGTCGTCTGTCTCAAAGATCACATGAGTCTGCTCATCCTGTTGCATGGCAGCTTTCTTTAACTCGGAAACGCTGGTCTTGGTATACAAACCTGCGAGGACCTGATGCGGATAGGTGTACGCGAAACGCTCCTTAAGCGTGGAAAACAATTTATCCCCATCGCTCTCTTTCATTCTTTCAAACAAAATCTCCTTGCGGTATTCCCGGTCTGTCTCATGCAGGACATCCGCCTGCCAGACATCATTTTCGTGAAGGATCGTAGCTAACTGTCCCAGAGATCCGGCAGCCTGCAATGCTGCAAGGATCAGAGTCAGATTGCTAGTGACATTGCTCCGCATCACATACGGCAATACCTTTTCCCCCTCAACTCCCGCCAATTTTTCCATCGTATGCTCCCATGAAGGCACCTGACAAGTGAGGATCAGCTTTTCCTTGGCTCTTGTCAGCGCGACATAAAGGATACGCATCTCCTCGCCGATGTTCTCCATCTTCTGCTTAAAAGCAACATAGTTCTTGAATACGGTAGGAGCCTTGATACGTAAAGAGGGATCGATGTAATCGACAGCCAGACCCAGATCCATATCCGTCAGGATCGCACTACTTTGCGAACGCATATTGTATTGCTTTGCCAACGAACTGACAAAACAGATCGGGAACTCCAATCCTTTGGACTTGTGAATGGTCATGATGCGCACGGCATCCATCTGTTCGTCCACGATACCCGCTTCACCGAAATCGACCTCATACGTCTCCAGCTGATCCATGTAACGGACAAAATCAAACAGTCCGTGGTAACTCGTTTTTTCAAAATCGGCTGCCTTTTGAAGCAACATTTCCAGATTCGCCCTCCGCTGTATGCCCCCCGGAAGCGCTGTCTGATAATCCATATATCCGCACTGCCCCATCAACTCCAGGATCAGCTCATGCACGCGCAGATGGACGGCTCTGCGGCGGTTTTCATCGATCTTATCCAGCGCACGTTGCACTTTTCCGGCCAGCCCGTTATCCGCCGCAGGATCCTCGCATGCACCGGCATAGATACGCATCGCATCGTAAAAGTGAATCCTTCCTTCCGTCTCACCGGTCCAGGCCTTGATCCCCGAGAGTTCCTCATCCGAAAAGTCAAAAAAAGGACTTTTAAGCACGCTGCACAGAGGGATATCATGGTAAGGATTGTTTAAGATCTTCAGATAGTCGAGGATCTGTCGTATCTCCGTTGCGGAAAAATACCCGGTGCTGACCGGAACATATACCGGAATCCCCCTCTTCTCCAGCGCCCTTTTATACTCCTGCCCGTATTTATCCGCGGTGCGGAGCAAAATGACAATATCGCCGTAACGCGCCTTTCGTATGGTTCCATCCTGTGCGGTGACATCCATGACCCCTACCAGATTACGGATGCGCTGCGCTACCATCATAGCCTCTCCCTCTCGTTTGTCAGGCGATGCTGCCTCTTCTCCGCCCCTGCATTCATACACAAGCAGTTCCGGATCACAATCCGCATTTTCCTGATAGGATGCTCCCGGGAAAAGTCTCGCAGCATCATCATAATCGATGCCTCCGAGCGTCGACTCCATGATCCTTTCAAAGACCAGATTGACCAGATCGAGCACCTGCATGCGGCTTCTGAAATTCTGATGCAGATCGATATGGATCTGATCACCTTCATCATCGAAGGCCGCATATTTTTCCATAAAGATCTCCGGTCTGGCAAGACGGAATTTGTAGATACTCTGCTTAACATCGCCCACCATAAAGCAGTTGCGCTTTCCGTTCTCATTACGCGCCATGCTCATGAGAAGAAGCTCCTGCACCAGATTACTGTCCTGGTATTCATCGATCATAATCTGTTCGAAATAATCGCGATACATAAGTGCCACGTCCGAGGGGACCCTGATGTCGTCTTTCTTTGTATAGAGGATATCAAGCGCCATATGCTCCATATCCTGAAAATCCATGATCTTTTTATCCGCTTTTTTTGCGGCATAACGGTCCATAAAATCCGTCGTAAGATCGATCAGCACCTTGACATTGGAACTGCAGCCTTTCAGATCACAAAATGCCTGTTCTAAGGAGATCGGAAAGAATGTATCCCTGCACCGCTGCATCAGATCTTTTGCCTTCGTGCGCAGATTTTTGGCGAGCTCTCTCTTACCCGGATCCACCGATGCGTCTTTCTTTGCCGGAAGTTTGGCAAATGTCAGGCTTTGAAAAGCCTCAAACGCTTCCTCATAGCCGTTCTTGTCCTCTATACACTGCAGATTTTCCATCTCCTGTTCCAGCAGGGACGCATACATATATGGTCCGTCCGCTTCCTCACAAAGCGCTACAGCGCTTTCCAAAAGCTTCCTTGCCTCTTTGATCTGCAGCTTTGCTGTCTTGATAAGCTCACGCATAAAACGCGCCTTTTGCAACTGTTGCGAGGACTCACACGCATACACGGACAGACAATCCTTAAGCCACTCTTTGGGCCAGGGATAGCTCATCGCAAAGTTATAAAGGCTCAGGATCTGCTTTTCAAAATCCTCCTCACTTTTGCCTGTGGCAAAGCTTTCCAGACAATTGATAAAGTCCTCTCCTGCGTGTGCATGCCAGTCCTCCATCAACTCTTCCATCACATCCTGCATCAGGAGCTTACTCTCCGCCTGATCTGCCACACGCAGGGATGGATCGACACCGATGCTTTCGAAATGGTTGGTGATCAGATATTTGCAGAAACTGTCAATCGTGGTAATCTGCGCCTTATGGATATAGGTTGCCTGTCTCTGCAACTGCTCATTCTCCGGATCCAGCAAAAGTTTTTCCCGTATCGCTCTGCCGATGCGCTCACGCATCTCCGATGCGGCTGCCTTAGTGAAGGTAACGATCAGCAGCCTGTCGATATCCACCGGATGCTTTTCATCCGTGATCATACGCATGATCCTGGCCACCAGGACCGCTGTCTTTCCCGAGCCTGCGGCAGCCGATACGAGAATATCCTTCCCCGTCGTATGGATCACTCTATCTTGTTCCTTTGTATATGTAATCGCCATCTGTATATCCCCTATCGCCGCTTCCTCTTGACAGAAGAGCTGAACGTATACCTTGTCAGTTTGCTTCGCCCGTCTCCTGATCGGCTTCCTTTCTTATGTCGGAAGGCACATCCTCCCCGGCAAGTTCCTTCATCATCCTCGAAAGCGCCTCGTCTTTGGACAACCTATTCAGTTCCCGCTTCCCATAGCCGGGTATCTTCTCATCATATTTACAGACAGAAGAAAAAGCACAGTATGTGCAGGCACTCTTTTCTGCGGATTCATAGGGATTGATCTGCTTGTTTCCGCAAAGGATCTCCTCCCCGAGCGTTCTCATCTTATGTGCCGCAAAATCGGCCATGGTCTGGAGCTGTTTTGTGCTTGCCACAGCGGAAAAAGCGGTATATTCGCCGCTTTTTTTCCGTTCCACCGGAATGACATCCGAGTGATCCGAAAATGTTTGATCCAGCAGTGTCACACAGGTCTCATCCTCATTGACAAGCCCATCCATACGCATTGCACGCATGCGCTGCGCCTCCAGTGCCACCTCATCTACCGTCTCCCGCTCACGGGGGAGGAACGGATCGTTCATGTGATAATAGAGGATCGCTGCCGGGATGACTTCGCCGTCTGCGCCTTTTTGCTCCATCTCCCTCTTTTCCCGAAGCAGCGCCGCATGCAGATATACAGCAAGCTGCATCTGCGTCCCGTAGTAGAGTGACACCGGATCGAATTTGTTGTTGCCGGATTTATAATCAATGATCTTGAGATATGTATTTCCATCCTTTTCCACCTTGTCGACACGATCGATCTTGCCGACAATGCGCATCTGCTTATCCCCGGATATCTGCAGACTGCTCATGATCTCAAACGGAACCTCATAATATGCCGGTAAAAAGCTTCCCTTTCTGAGTTGATACTGCAATGTCTGAAAGGTTCGGATCAGGATCCGCTCCATCCTGCGAATGACAAATGCATTTCGCGCGCTGCTGTAGAGAACTGTTCCGCCATACTGCACAGCCACCTCCTCAAGCGTTTTTTTGGTAAATTCCACCATGACATCATGTTCAAAATTGAGAAACGTTTCCCCTCTCTCCTCCAGGAACTTTCCAAATCGCGCCAGCATGTCATGGAAGATCGTTCCCATATCCACACTCTCGAACCGGAATTCATCATCCTCCAGAAGTTTTAAACCGTACTTGACAAAATGTGCGTATGCACAGCCTGCAAACTTCTCGAGGCGGCTGACACTGTTTCGCAGCACTTCCCCGTAGAGAGCCTGTGCCATACGGGCGGTCAGCGGCTGCGGTCGATACTGCATAAACGCTGCATCCACCATGGAAGCAACCCGTTCATCCGATCGGTATAGCTTTAACAGATCAAAAAAGTCCGTTACATCCTCCTGTCTGCTTAATTGCCCTGCCGCATACCGGCCAAGACAGAGCGCGAGATCATCATACCCATCCTCTTTGGTCTCGATACTGCCTGCCAGATCCGACTCATCTGCAGCGTAAATCTGCACTTTGGGAAACAGTCTGCAGATCTCCTCGATCAGGTAGGATGGTCTTAAGGTTCTTCCCTCACTGTCCGTCTGGCTGTAGGAAAGGCAGAGCCTCTCTGCGGGCTTGGTCATATTGATGTAAAGATACAATTTCTGTATGAACATCTGCTCGCGCACGGTCGGTGCCATCTCATACCCGCATGCTTGCAAAAACTCCCGGTCAAGATCAGAGATCAGACCTCCGCCTCCCCCGCTTTTGGGAATGATCCCGTCGCCAACTCCGACAAAAAAGAGAGCCTTGATCTCTTTTAAACGCGTCCTCTCGATATCGCCGATCACGATCTGATCAATGTTCGGCGGTATGGTGCTCACCTTCAGTTCACTAAACCCTGCCGTGAGGATCTCGATAAAATCCTTGAACTCCGGCGTCTGCTGCCCAAGCAGCTCGTGGATCTGATCAAGAAGATCCATGGCAAGGCGATAGACCTGCCGATATTCCTTCGCCTTTGCCGCCTCACCCTGCTGTTCAAAAAGCTCCGCATACTCCTCCAGTTTCTGCTGCAGCCTGTTGGCAACACAAAAATCATATATCGCATCGACGTAGGCACATCCTCTGTTTTTCTCCTGTAGCGTCATAAGCGGGCTAAGACTTTCCATAAATCTTTCCCGAATCCCGTTTAATTCCTCGAGACGTCGTGCCGCTTCCTCGTCACCCGAATGGAGCGGACGGCGAACAAATTGGTTTACATAACTTTCTCTTCCCCTGATCCCCAGAGATCGTACATAGTTTTCCAGATCATCGATCTCCTCCATCGTCAGATCGCAAAGACCGCTTCTGAGATAATGGAACACACTCTCATAGGAAAAACGGGCGCGTAGCACTTCAAGAGCTCCCAGGATCTGATTCACCATGGGATGAAACATCAGACCCAGATTCTGATCCATAAAATAAGGAATATCATAGCGCTTACACTCACGGGACAGTAGCTCTCCGTACATTTCCAGCGAGCCTGTCACCACGGCGATATCCCGGAAACAATATCCCTCCTCGCGCAGAAGCCTGCGAATGGACAGGCAGACCCTCTGGGCTTCTTCCTTGAGATTCTTTGCCGAAAACACCTGTATCGCCGAGGTCTTCTCTTCGTATGGTCTCTGGGCAAAGCGGAATACATTCTGTTCCAGATGAGCCAGTGGCGCATTGTTCGCATATCGCTTCACCACCGTCTCCCGCAGGATCATATCCTCTCCTCTTACTACATCCACTTCCTCAGCCAGTCTGGTCAAGGATGCTATCGTCTTTTTGGTCAGATAAAACAGCTTGTGCTCTCCGTCTATGACATAGGGATCCTCGCGCGGATCTATATCCAGCGTCACGATCACTTCGCGGGATAAACGAAGGATCTCCTGGATCAATTTATTTTGAACCGGTGTAAAACCGGTAAAACCGTCAAATACAACGGTTGAACGTCGTATCAGCCCGGATCTTTTCAGCACGCCCCTTAAAATGTCCAGCCTCTCCTCCGTGGTCACATAGGTATCCTTGATATAATCCAAAAAAGCGGCATAGATGATCGCAAGATCCTTAAGCTTGGCCTGCAGACGTCCGTGTCCCGTCCCCTGATCGATCATTTTTTGCAGATCGGAGATCCGGATATCGTACTGCATAAACTCGGAAATAACGGATTTTACCTCATGGATATACCCGATCTTTTTCAGCTGTCCGCCGATGACGGTGAGGCGCTCGATATTTTGTGCGGCCACACTACGGATGATGAGATTCTTTCCCGTGTCATCCAATACCGTTTTTTCTTCCACATAGACCTCATCAAAAATACGATGTGCAAGTCTGGAAAAACTCAGCACATCGATATTCATAATGCCGCCCCTCGGATGGATCCTGCACAGTTCCTTCTGCGTCTGCAACGTAAACTGATCCGGAACAATGATCAAAAAGTCCTGCTCCGGATGTGCCATCGATCTTTTGACGATCTCTTCATATACGATTGAACTTTTTCCGGAGCCACTCCCTCCGAGGCAAAACCGCAGTCCCATACCCCATCCCCCTCATTTATTTTTGGGACGATACCGCCTTCCGGGTCTTTGCCGATCCATACAGCAGGAATTGTCCGATACGGTAACAAATGTATCCAAGCAACGCACCAAGACAATTGAGAATGATGTCATCCACATCAAACTCGCCGAAATGAGAGATCAGCTGAAAGATCTCGATTCCCAGTGAAAGCCAGAACGAATGCAACAAAACATACCCTACATTCGAACAGTCCTCAAAGGCCAGAGGCAATAGCATTCCAAAAGGCAGAAACGCAAAAATATTGCCAAACAGGTTGTCAAAACCATTGATCTGATGAAAATATCTCACGTACATGCGCACAGTCTTAAAAGGCCTCAGATTTGCACTGTATACCCCGCGCCTGACCATGTCAACATCCCAGTTATCCATGATACCGCGCAGGATCGGGATCGGATACTTAAACACGATCAGCCGCACCAGTATCAGGATATATATAAATAACAGTAATCTAACCGCAATCAGCGATACGCTTTTTTTCTTCGTCCTACTTCTCATATCTTACTTCCACTAAAGTCAAACCTTTCGCAGGAACCAATTCGCCTGCCCTCTCTCTGTTTCTGCTCTCAAAAATCTCCAAAACGGATTCCGGACTCCGCTCTCCTCTTCCAACCTCCAAAAGCGTTCCCGTGAGGATACGCACCATATGATACAAAAAACCGTCGCCCCTGTAGCATAACCGGATCTCATCTCCCGACTGTTCGATCCCGATCTCATAAACGGTCCTCACCGTCGATTTTTTTGTTTTCTTTGCGGTGGAAAAGCCCATAAAATCATGTGTGCCGGTCAGAAGACGGGCTGCGCTTTTCATTCTTTCCACATCCAGATATTCCGGGTGCATGAGCACATATCTTCTGTCAAAGACATGGGGAATCTCGCTGCACACTACCCTGTATAGGTAGGTCTTTTCGCTTGCCCACAATCTTGCATGGAAACGCTCATCCACCTCCTCCACCTGAATGATGGCTATGTCTTCCGGAAGATATTGGTTTACATAATTTAAGATCTCCGAACAAGATCGATCCGTCTCCATATGCGCATTTGCCACCTGACCAAGCGCATGCACACCTGCATCCGTCCTGCCGGAGGCAGAAATCTCAACCTTTTTCCCCGTCATCCTGGTCAGGATGCTCTCAAGTTTGCCCTGTATCGTCTGATCCGTTGTGATCTGCCTCTGCCAGCCTTGATAACGCGTTCCCTCATACTGGATGACAAATTTATAGTTTTTCATCGTCCTCCTCCAGATAATGCTTATAATACTGCCGGTCCTTTTCCGTATATGTGCGAAGTGCTCCCAGATCCTTTAAAAGTATGCGAAAGCTCTCTTTGATATTATCAAATAAGCCTGCTTCATTTAAATTAATGATCAGCACACCGATCGGAACGGCTACGAGCATACCGATCACACCGCCGAATTGCCATCCGATATAGATCAGAAAAAGCGTGGGAAGCGGAGCCAGTCCGATCGAGTCTCCCACGATCTTCGGTTGGATGAGTTGTCGAAACAATTGTCCTGCCCCCCAAAGGATGAACAGACCAATCGCCATCCTGTAATCCCCCTCCAGCACTTTTACCAGTACCCAGGGGACCAGAACCGTACCTGTCCCGAATACAGGGAGAAGATCCAGGAACGCAATTCCAAGCGCGATGAGGGCTGCATATCGGACCTTTAAAAAAGCAAGTCCGACCAACAAAAGAATATACATGATGCACTCGATCTTGAACTGTGCCTTTATATAACCGCCGATCGCGCCGAAGATACTGTTATAGATCACCATCCATTTATCCCGTATAAACATAGGCGTATGGCGGGTTACCACGTTAGTGACCCCCTCCTTCTCCGCAATGAAAAAATAAGCGGAAAGCAGACATACGATCACTCCGATGATGATGGACGGGATATTCTTTGCAGTGTTCCCCACAATACTCATCAGCGGTTTTCCGAGTTTTGTGATCCAGTCTCCGATAGAAGCAATGATACCGTCATATATCTGATCAATATCCACCGACTGTATAAACGGCGCACGCACAAACAGATGTCCCATAAAGGCGGAAGCCTTATCTATCGTCTCTTTCACAGAGGCGATCATCTGCGGCACACTGTCCGAAAAACCGATGATCTCCTGGATCAAAACATAACCTATGCCGTAGAGTAACATGGCAACTCCCGCTACCGCAAGTGCGATCACGACAACCGACATCGCCCGTCTGCGTATCTTGATGCGTTTTTCCGTGAAGGATACAATGGGGTACGCAACCGATGCGATCAGCCATCCGATCAGAAACGGCAGTAAGAACAACAGCAGTCTCGGCAGAACAAAGATCACCAGCAGCAGAACACAGACAGTGACTGCAATATTCAATAGGATCTTCACGTAATGTTTTATCGTTTCCTTCATATCACATTCCTCTTTGTTCCCATTTCTCTTTCATCGAATCAATCAGCTCATAGATTTCATCCCTGCCCTGCTTTGTCTGTGCCGAGAACGGGATCAGTATCGTCCCCGGTTGCACCGCAAGCCCTGTCTTAATCATTTTTATGTGCTTTTGTACCTGTGAACGATTGATCTTGTCCATTTTGGTAGCTATGATGATCGGATGATACCCACTCGACAGGATCCATTCATACATCTGTCTGTCGTTTGCCGATGGCTCGTGACGAATGTCAATCAGCAGAAATACGGCTTCTAAGGTTGTACTCTGCCGCAGATATTTTTCGATCATCTTTCCCCACTTTGCCTTTGTCTCCTGGGAAACCTTAGCATAGCCATACCCCGGAAGATCCACAAAATAGATCTCATCATTGATATTATAGTAGTTGATCGTCTGGGTCTTGCCCGGCTGCGCAGATGTCCTTGCATAGGATTTGCGATTCATCAGCGCATTGATCAGAGAAGATTTTCCCACATTGCTCTTTCCCGCAAAAGCAATCTCCATCAAAGTATTCTTGGGCAGTGTGCTGGTGATCCCGCACACGGTTTCCAGATTTACACTTTTGATCACCATGATCCTTCTCCTCCTGCTTAGGCTAAACAAGGGCATCGCAAACTTACGATACCCTCTGGTTAGTTTTCTATTCTTCTTGCTATCTGCGCGTAAGAACCGGTTGTCCGGTCCCCTCTATCACAGCTTTCGTGATCAGACAGCTCTCTATTGTGTCATCGGATGGAATCTCATACATGACATCCATCATTGCCTTTTCAAGAATGGAACGCAGACCTCTTGCTCCGGTCTCCCTCTCCAGCGCCTGTTTGGCGATCAGCTCAACCGCTTCCGGTTCGAACTCCAGCCGCACATCATCAAACTCAAACAGCTTCTGATACTGTTTGATGATCGCGCTTTTTGGTTCCGTCAATATACGCATAAGTGCCTTCTCATCCAGTCCGTCGAGTGCCACATTGATGGGAACACGTCCGACAAACTCCGGGATCAGTCCGAACTTTACAAGATCCTGTGGGGTAACCTCTTTGAAGAGTTCCCCCAGATCATGGCTGGTCTTGTCGGCTATCTCGGCATTAAAACCAATGGATTTCCGATTCAGTCTGTTCTCCACGATCTTTTCGAGCCCGTCAAAAGCACCACCGCAGATAAATAAAATGTTCGTGGTATCGATCTGGATCAACTCCTGATGCGGATGCTTTCTTCCGCCCTGTGGCGGCACGGAAGCCTCCGTACCCTCCACGATCTTTAAAAGAGCCTGTTGCACGCCCTCACCCGATACGTCTCTGGTGATGGACACATTCTCACTTTTTTTGGTGATCTTGTCGATCTCATCAATATAAATGATGCCGAGCTGTGCACGATCCACATCATAATCGGCTGCCTGGATCAGCTTCAGGAGGATATTCTCCACATCCTCTCCGACATACCCGGCCTCCGTGAGCGTCGTTGCATCTGCGATCGCAAACGGAACATTTATGATCTTGGCAAGCGTCTGTGCAAGAAAAGTCTTACCGCTTCCGGTCGGTCCGATCATGATGATATTGCTCTTTTGAAGCTCCACATCCAGATCCTTATCCGCCATCACACGTTTATAATGATTGTAGACAGCAACCGACAATACCTTCTTTGCTTCCTCTTGACCGATCACATAGTCGTCCAAAAAATCCTTGATCTGCGCAGGCTTCAGTAAGTTGATATCCAACTCCTCCTGTATGCGCTCGTCCTCATATTCCTCCTCGATGATATCCGAACAAAGATCCACACACTCATCGCAGATGTAGACACCGATCGGTCCGGCAATGAGCTTTCGCACCTGATCCTGTGTCTTGTTACAGAAGGAGCATCTGATTTTTTCGTCAGAAATTTTTCCTGCCATTACTATTATGTCTGTCCTTTCCCTGAAAATTACTTC
>JAGBQU010000083.1 GCA_017632755.1 Lachnospiraceae bacterium | reverse complement strand
TAGTACTGGACCCCATCTTGATCTTTGGTCTTGATCTGGGGGGAAGGGGCGCGGCGATCGCCACCGTGAGCGGACAGATCGTCAGCTTCTTTGTCCTTCTGAGGGGAAGCATGAAGGGCGACAATATCCATCTGCACATTCACAATGTGCATATCAACCGGCACTACTTTCTGGAGATCGTAAACGGAGGTATTCCCTCTTTGTTTCGACAGGGACTTGCGGCGATCTCTACACTTTTGCTCAATACCTATGCGGGACGGCTCGGCGGCGATGCGGCGATCGCGGGAATGTCAGTGGTAACACGGATTCTGATGATGCTTGTCTCTGCGCTGATCGGCTTTGGCCAGGGTTATCAGCCGGTATGCTCGTTCAACTACGGTGCAAACCTGAAAGACCGTGTCCGTGAGGGATACTTTTTCTGTCTGAAATACGGAACCATGTTTTTACTGGTTGTGGGAAGCATGTGTTGTATCTTTGCTCCCGAGCTCGTTTCCTGGTTTCGAGATGATCCGGAGGTTATCGCCGTGGGAAGCGTGGCGCTCAGGTGTCAGGCAGCGGTACTGCCGCTTATGGGAACCATCACCATGACCAACATGATGCTGCAGTCTGCGGGCAAAGGTGTCAAAGCCTCCATCACCGCATCGGCGCGCAACGGAATCTTCTTTATTCCGCTCATTTTGATCCTTCCGCGGGTACTGGGTCTGACCGGTGTGGAGATCACGCAGTCCTGTGCGGACATTCTGGCATTTGTGCTTTCTGTCCCCATGGCATACTCTGAACTTCAAAAAATGAAAAATTAAATTGGAATTTTTTGTAAAAGGAAGCTTTTGCTTCCTTTTTTCATACAATTATACCAACTTCTCTTTACAGAAATAGAATTTCATCATATAATTTAATGGGTTATATTTTTTTGTCTTGATTTGATTTTTATGATGGAAAGAAGCAACAGGGGGATAATGAGATGAGCAAAACACGCAGACAGATTATGGATGACATTTTTGATGCTTTTTGTATGCTCGCCAGAGGAAACAATGTGTCTATATATGACACGATGGAGAAGGTAACGCGGTATTCACCCGGTGCAGTGGAACAGTTTGGTCTGCCGGGAGAATATCTGCCGGATGATGCTTATGACTGGGAGGATTATGTTCACCCGGAGGATCGCAAAAAGTACCGTGACACTATGAGCAATCTACTCGATAGAGGAGTCATGACATATAATCTTACCTACCGTGTAAAGCTTAAGGACGGCAAATATGCATCCTTCCGCTTTATGGGAGCAACGATCGGAGGCGAGGATAGCAAAGCCGGCTTTCTCGGCGGTATGATGATTCAGGAGGATCAGGCGGAGAATATCGACCCGATCACATCGCTGCGCAACCGGGATTGTTTCTTTGTCGATCTGGCAGATGCGATCGAAAATGATCAAAGTAAAGTGGTTCTGCTTTTGGGGATCAACAGACTATCCTATATCAATACAATATACGGGTATAATCATGGAAACAAGGTACTGCAAAAAGTCGGCTGGATGATCCAGGAGGCGGTTGGTTTTGACGCAAAGGTCTACCGCATGACCGGAGCCAGATTTGCCTTTGCAACAGGAAATCTGACACAGCAGCAGATCGCAGAGCTTTACGAGAAGCTCAGACACAAGATGCAGAGCGGCATCATGATCGATGGTGTCTATCACAGCCTGACACTCAACGCAGGTATGTTGACAATGAATGACATCAAGATGAATGAGAGAACGGTCTATGCCTGTCTCAGCTATGTTTATCAGGAGTCAAAGTATCGCAAGCACGGACGGCTGGTAGCCTTTGAGGGCGTGGGAGATGCGGATGCACGCAGATCCTTTGAGCTCATTGACCATATCCGAAGCAGTATTTTTGATGACTGCAGAGGTTTTTATATCGAATATCAGCCGATTTACGATAAAGAAGTCTCAAAGCCCATTGCAGTGGAAGCCCTTGTGCGCTGGAAGGATGAGGAGCACGGAGTCGTTTATCCGGTTGACTTTATACATATTCTGGAGCGTGACTTTGCATTTGATCAGCTCGTTGACTGGATCCTTGTTGCTGCAATGAGAGATGGTGTCAAATTCCTTCAGAAGGATCCGGAGTTTTTGCTGGGTATCAACATCTCTCCCGTTCAGCTTGAGAGAGAGAATTTTGAAGCCAATGTGATGCGTGTAGCCAGTCTGACAGGTTTCCCGCTTAAAAATCTGTGCCTGGAGTTTACCAGAGACTGTCGTCTGCTCGATGCCGGATATCTCAAGGACACCGTGGATTCTCTTCGTGAGAAGGAGATTTCCATTGTCTTTGACGATTTCGGAAAAGGATATTCGTCGCTTGACTATCTCAAGGAACTTTCGGCGGATTATGTCAAGATCGACCTGGATCTTGTCCAGAATGTCACAGATCAGGAGGATGGGCAAAAAGTGGCATTCCATCTTGCCGAGCTGGCATCCTACTATGGCTCGAAGGTCTGTGCAAAGAGTGTGGAAACAAAGCAGATGTACGATCTGATCAAGGACTATCCACTCAGCGGAATGCAGGGCTATTACTTTAGCAAGGCGCTT
>JAGBQU010000082.1 GCA_017632755.1 Lachnospiraceae bacterium | reverse complement strand
GGGCTTACCTACCGCAACGATTAATATATCAGCCCGCCTGCACACTTCTTTCAGATTCGCGGTGCGGGAATGTGCAACCGTGACGGTAGCATTTTCGCGAAGCATCAGAAGGCTCATCGGTTTGCCGACAATGTTGCTTCGTCCGATGATCACGCATTCCTTTCCCTCTATCTCAATGTTCGAACGTTTCAAAAGCTGTATGATGCCGGCAGGTGTACAGGATACATATCCCTTCTGGCCGATGCAGAGCGCGCCGACGCTCTGCGGATGGAAACCGTCCACATCCTTGCTGGGAGAGATCGCACGGATCACCTGATCTTCATCGATATGAGCGGGAAGCGGGAGCTGTACGAGTATCCCGTTTACCTTATCATCCTTATTCAGCTTTTCGATCAGTGCAAGGAGCTCCTCTTGCGTGGTATCCTCCCCAAGCTCATAGGAGAGAGAGTCAATGCCGATATATGCGCATGCCTTCTTCTTATTGTTTACATACACGCTGGACGCGGGATCATTTCCCACCTGGATCACTGCAAGACAAACTTCTGTCCCCTCCGCCTTGAGTGCCTGTACCTTCTCCCCAAGTTCATCCTTGATCGCTGTAGAAATTGCCTTGCCATCAATCAACTGTGCCATTTTTCTTACCCCTTTTCCATATAATAGATAATAGTTTTACAATAGGATCCGTTAAAATAAACCGGTGATCCTGCCGCTTTCATCCACATCAATGCTCATTGCTGCCGGCGTCTTCGGAAGCCCCGGCATAGTCATGACCGCACCGGTCAACACTACAACAAAGCCTGCACCCGCGCTCACATAAACCTCGCGGATATTCATCTCAAAATCAGTGGGACGTCCAAGCAACGTCGGATCGTCGGACAATGAGTACTGCGTTTTTGCCATGCACACCGGATAAGTGCCAAAACCAAGCTTCTCCAGACTGGCGATCTGCTTTGCGGCTGCAGGTGCATAATTGACACCGGATGCCCCATAGATCTCCTTTGAAACCTTTTCGATTTTTTCTTTTATGGAGAGATTGTCCTCATAGAGAGGCGTGAAACCGCTCTCCTTATGCTCCAGCGTATAAAGGACCTTCTCCGCAAGCTCGATCCCACCTTCTCCGCCGTGTTCCCAAACCTTGGAAAGTGCGAATTCGCAGCCCCTTTCCTCACAGAAATCCCGGACAAACTCCGTCTCTTTCTCGGTATCGGTGATAAAGGAATTCAGTGTCACCACGATCGGCACATTGTATTTTTGGATATTCTCGATATGCTTTTCCAGATTCACGATTCCCCTGCGAAGCGCTTCTATATTTTCCTCGCCCAGATCCGCTTTTGCCACGCCACCATTGTATTTAAGGGCCCGCACGGTTGCAACCAAAACAACCGCATCGGGTTTGAGATCTGCCAGACGGCATTTGATATCAAAGAACTTCTCCGCGCCAAGATCTGCTCCGAAACCAGCCTCCGTGATCACATAATCTGCCATCTTCAGCGCAGCTTTCGTCGCGCGCACACTGTTACAGCCATGCGCGATATTTGCAAACGGTCCACCATGCACAAGGGCCGGTGTATGTTCCAATGTCTGTATCAGATTTGGTAAAAGTGCGTCCTTAAGCAGTGCTGCCATGGATCCGACTGCTCCAAGATCAGCGGCAGTGACGGGATTCCCGTCATAATTGTATGCGACAATGATCTTTCCGAGACGGCATTTCAGATCCTCCATATCCTCTGCAAGGCAAAGGATGGCCATGATCTCAGACGCCACGGTGATCACAAAGTGATCCTCTCTTACGACTCCGTCCGCTTTGCTTCCCATACCGACCACAATGTTGCGAAGGACACGGTCATTCATATCAAGACAGCGCTTCCATACGATCTGTCTGGGATCGATCCCCAGCTGATTTCCCTGCTGCAAATGATTATCAAGCAATGCAGCAAGCAGATTGTTTGCCGATGTAATGGCATGGAAATCACCGGTAAAATGCAGGTTCAGATCTTCCATCGGAACTACCTGTGCATATCCACCGCCTGCGGCACCACCTTTAATACCAAAACAAGGGCCCAAAGACGGTTCGCGCAGAGCAATGACCGCTTTTTTGCCAAGCTTTCCGAACGCCTGTCCCAAGCCGACCGTGGTCGTGGTCTTTCCCTCTCCGGCAGGTGTCGGGTTGATAGCCGTCACCAGCACAAGCTTTCCGTCCGGTCTGTCCTTTAAAGACTCCAGATAGGAATTGCTGATCTTTGCTTTATACTTTCCATATAATTCCAAATCATCTTCATTCAGATCCAATTGCTTCGCAACCTCGGTGATCGGCTGCAGCACAGCTTCCTGTGCGATTTCGATATCTGTCTTCATGCTCACTCCAAATCCTGACAAACGGATTATGATCCTTTCTCAAATTTTTCTATTCTTTTTTGTCAGACCATCACGGTCATCTTTTTCCTGTCGGACAAAATGTTTGCTACGAATTGACCAATTCTTCAAACTGTTCCTGCGTCATGAGTACTTTTCTCGGTTTTGTGCCTTCTTCCTCGCCGACAACCCCTGCCTCTGCCAGCTGATCCATGATCCTGGCGGCACGGTTAAAGCCGATCTTAAATACCCTTTGCAACATGCCGATCGACGCCTTGTCCTTCTCGATGATGAAAGTACCCGCATCATAGAAATATACATCCCGCTCCGATCCGGCATCCTGACCGAACACACCTGCCCCGGCGGCTGTCACACCAGCCGTGATCTTCTCTTCCACATCGGACGAGTATGTGCTCTCTCCGCACTGGCTTTTCAAAAATTCCACCACCTGCGAGACTTCCTTATCCGAAACAAAAGCGCCCTGCACTCTCACCGGCTTTGCCATTCCCTGCGGGTAGAACAGCATATCACCCTTCCCGAGGAGTTTTTCGGCACCGTTCATATCCAGAATGGTGCGGGAATCCACACCGGAAGATACCGCAAATGCAATACGGCTTGGCATATTTGCCTTGATCAGACCTGTGATAACATCCACGGAAGGTCTCTGCGTGGCGATCACCAGATGAATGCCGGCCGCTCTCGCCAGCTGAGCCAGACGACAGATGGATTCCTCCACCTCACCCGGCGCTACCATCATCAGATCGGCAAGCTCGTCGACGATGATGACGATCTGTTCCATTTTTTTAGGAAGCGGCTCGCCGTCATTTGAGACCATCTCATCGACTTTTTTATTGTACTCATCCAGCTTTCGCACGTTCAGATCCGCAAATTTCTTGTAGCGTTCCGTCATCTCGGCCACTCCCCAGTGGAGCGCCCCTGCCGCCTTTTTGGGATCCGTCACGACAGGTATCATCAGATGGGGGATGCCGTTATACACACTCAGCTCCACAACCTTCGGATCGATCATGATCAATTTGACTTCCTCCGGACTGGCTTTAAAGAGAATACTCATGATGAGGGTATTGATGCATACACTCTTACCGGAACCTGTAGCGCCGGCAATGAGCAGATGCGGCATCTTTGCGATATCCGTCACCACCGTCTGCCCTGCGATATCCTTCCCGACAGCAAACGCAAGCTTGGAATCAAAATCCTCAAACATCGGCGAATCGATCAGATCGCGAAAAGCAACCGCTGCATTTTCCTTGTTCGGCACCTCGATACCGATCGCCGCTTTTCCAGGAATGGGAGCCTCAATACGGATATCCGTGGCCGCAAGATTCAGTTTGATATCATCGGAAAGGCCGACGATCTTGCTCACCTTCACACCCTGTTCCGGCTGCAGCTCATAGCGCGTGACCGCAGGTCCCTGACTGATGTCCGTGATCGTCACATTGACGCCAAAAGTCTTTAATGTCTCCTGCAGATGAAGTGCGGTCTCCTTGAGTTGTTTTTCAGAGTCTCTTCCCGCAGCGCGATCTCCCTTCTTTAACAGTTCATGAGGTGGTCTCACATATTCTTTCTTGGGTACGATCTCCGCCTGCTTCTGAATATCTTCCGAAATATCAAGATCCCGCTCCGAAACCTTGACTTTTTCAGTCTTTTCAATCTTATCCGCTTTATCCGGCTCTGTGTCTTGTATCGCCGGCACGCTATTTTCGGGCCCACGCGGTTTCTCCTGCACAGCCACCGTTTTCTTTGCGACTGCCTCCTCCGACGCCTTAGGCGCTTCGCCGAGTCCTCTTATCCGAATATGTGCCAAAGGATCCTCCGGCGCTTTCTCCTGCATCCCTGAAGGCGTCAAAGCCGCGGGAGCCGGTTTATGTATCTGCTCCCTGATCTCCTTCGGAATCTCTCTATAATCATCGTTCCCCGTATTTTGGTCTTCTTTTAAGCCTTTTGACTTTAACTCGTGGATATCCTGATTTTTCTCCGACCTTTCCAGGAGCGTGTTGAGGATCACTCCGCTCACCCGCTTATCTGCACGTTTCGGCCTGATATCGTCCTCTTGTTCCATGCGCAGGAGCATTTTTCCCTCCCTGCGGCGCTCACTCGCCTCCCGCCTACGCTCCGCGTCATCCCGTGCGGTTTCATATACCTTGCGTGAGCCGCTTCTTACACCCCTCAGGAATGATTTCTCCGTCATGACAACAAGACAGATGATCATCAGAATGAGAATAATAACGATCGTTCCCACCATACCGAACACGGTATGTAAGCCTCTTCCCAGAAGCGCACCGATGATACCGCCGCCTTTCCCGGACTTGGAAAACGCATAATACTCCTTCACCGAAACACCGCAACGATCGATGCCGCCGATCAGCGCAGCAACGATCTCACAAAGAACAAACAGAACAATCCCTGCCCAAAGCTTGAAACGCGCCTCCAACAGCCCCTCATTGATATAAGAAAATATGACCGCAAAAAACAACAGGATCGGTGCCACATAAGCCATCCATCCAAAGATACCGAATTCAATGCCACTGAGAACATTTCCGAAGGAACCGATCAGGCTGCTCTTAGTCCCATCCGCAGTTGTAAGCTTAAAATTACAAAGCGTCAGCAGAACGCAAAATGCAAGAAACAGCAGGGTAACGATCTCCTCTCTGATACGATACTGTCTCTCAAGACGTTCCTTTTCGGCTGCACTGAGTCTTTTGCCCGTGCTGCGCTTTCGCGTTGATCCTGTTTTGGATGATTTTGTATTTCTTTTTGTGCGATTGCTGCTACCAGCCATTTTTTCACTCCATACTTTTGCCGCCGCATCGGTCCGCTGATTCCATTTCACGGATTGGCGGCACAAACCCTATATATACACATT
>JAGBQU010000081.1 GCA_017632755.1 Lachnospiraceae bacterium | reverse complement strand
GTATGATCTTGAGTATGGCAGTGCGGTAGTGGAGATGCATAGAGATGCCATAAAGCCTGGACAAAAGGTTGTGCTGATCGATGACCTGATCGCCACGGGAGGAACCGTTGAGGCCAGCATCAAGATGATCGAAGCGCTCGGCGGAGAGGTCGTGAAGATCGTGTTTTTGATGGAACTTGCCGGGCTGAACGGAAGAGAGAAACTCAAGGGATATGATATTGACAGCGTTATCATTTACGAAGGCAAATGATCGCTGTGATATAGGAATAAAATATGAAAAGGAGAAAGATATGCTGGAAAAGCTTTTTAAACTCAAACAAAACAACACGAACGTGAAAACAGAAGTGCTTGGTGGTATCACGACCTTTATGACGATGGCGTACATACTGGCAGTCAATCCGAGCCTGCTCTCGGCAGCCGGAATGGACCCTACCGCAGTCTTGCTTGCAACGGCGCTTGCTTCCTTCATCGGAACGCTCACCATGGCGCTTTTGGCCAATTATCCGTTTGCGCTTGCCCCCGGTATGGGACTGAATGCATACTTTGCTTTCACGGTCTGCGGAGCCATGGGATACAGCTGGCAGGTAGCTTTGGCAGCCGTTTTCGTGGAAGGTATCATTTTTGTGGTCCTTTCTCTTACAAATGTGCGTGAGGCGATCTTTAATGCGATCCCGCTCACATTAAAGAGAGGCGTCAGTGCAGGTATCGGTCTGTTTATCGCATTTATCGGTCTGCAGGGCGGAAAACTGGTTGTGGCAAATGAGTCCACCCTCGTGTCCTATGTAGATTTCACCGGAGAGTTTCACACAAAGGGGATCTGTGCGATCCTTGCCCTGATCGGTCTGTTCATCACGGCTATCCTCTATATCAAGAATGTCAAGGGTTCCATTTTGATCGGAATCTTTGCCACATGGATACTCGGCATGATCTGTCAGGCAGTCGGGATCTATACCGTGGATGTGGAAGGCGGTTTCTATTCCCTGTATCCTACACTTGGCATGACGGATTTTTCCGCACTTGGCCTCACCTTTGGTGAGATGTTCAAGGCAGACTTCAGTAATGTGAGTATCGTCAACTTTATCGTTGTGCTGCTTGCGTTCCTGTTCGTGGATATGTTTGATACGCTCGGAACTTTGATCGGTGTGGCTACAAAAGCAGACATGCTCGATAAAAACGGCAAGCTTCCGCGCATCAAGCAGGCGCTTTTAGCAGATGCGATTGCGACAAGCGCAGGTGCTGTTCTCGGTACATCCACCACGACAACCTTTGTGGAGAGTTCTGCAGGTGTGGGCGAGGGAGCAAGGACAGGTCTTGCTTCTGTTGTAACAGGATTTTTGTTCCTTTTATCGATCTTCCTGTCTCCGATCTTCTGTGCGATTCCCGGTTTTGCAACCGCTCCGGCACTGATCTTTGTCGGATTTTTGATGATCGGTGCGATCGTGGATATTGATTTCAAGGATCTGACAGAGGCAGTTCCCGCTTATCTGTGCGTGCTTTCCATGCCGCTGATGTACAGCATCTCCGAAGGCATCGCGATCGGCGTGATCTCCTATGTGGTCATCAATCTTGCATGCGGTAAGGCAAAGAAGATCACTCCGCTGATGTATGTGCTTGCGGTACTGTTCGTATGTAAATATATTTTCCTGTAAGGATCAATCAGAGTGTCATGCCTGCTTGGCGTGGCACTCTTTTCATGTAAACGCAGTGTAAGCAATCCCCCCGCTTCAAATGTGTTAGCATTAAGCGGGGGATAAGCTTACTTGTGGCAGAGTTACAAAATTGCATTGCTTCTTAGTACCCCAAAAGCGCTCCGCGATGGATGCGCACTCGCGCGTAATGAAAATGTTGCATAAATGCAACCGCGCTCGGAGCACGAGAGTTTCGCAGAGTAAACGGAGGATGACTATGTGGGAGCAGGACACATGGCGGGACACACCGCGATATCAGACGGAGGAAAATGCGGAATACTGGATCGACCATTACATGGAGCGCATCGCTTTTGCCAAAATGAGATTGCAGCGGCAGCTTCAGACTGCGCAGGAGAGGCAGAAGGATGCCAAAATAGAGTTGGTCATAGCCGGAAGCCTGCTTATTGCATTGTATCTGGGCTGGTTCTTTTTGCAGGCGCTCATGCGCACAACGGTGCTTGGTTATCTGATTGCCAGCATTATCTACGCATTCTATAAGTTTGTCCTGCTCATCGGATATCCGATCTG
>JAGBQU010000080.1 GCA_017632755.1 Lachnospiraceae bacterium | reverse complement strand
GCATCTCGTCCTCTCTTAAAAGCCGCTTCGCCAGCTCACGGTATTTTTTCTCATGGAGATAGGTATGGCGGTGGGGTTTGATGGAGGGTGCCAGATCGATGGCCGCCTCAAAATCCTCCCGGCGCAGCCCGAGACTGCACACGTGATCCCAGAATCCTGTCTTTGTAAAGACCGCATTGACTCTCTCATAGCGGTGATCCTGCACCTTACACATCAGATACGTGGCAATCCCGACCTGAATCCCGTGAAGCTGCGGCTGCTCGAGCAGTTTATCGAGCGCATGCGAGATCAGATGCTCACTGCCGCTGGTGGGGGCGCTGCCACCCGCAATCTCGTTCGCGATCCCGCTCATGGCAAGCGAATCGACCAGCTCTTTTAAAAACAAATCGTCCTGTATGGTCTCAAACGGTGTGCGCACGAAGCTGTTTACCGCCTTTTTAGCGATCATCATGGCACAATCATTCACCTTGGTATAACCGCATTTTTCCTCGTACACCCAGTCATAGAGAGACGAGATCTTCGCCACCATATCCCCGATGCCGGAATAGAGGAACTTGACCGGTGCGCTCCTTAAAACGTCCGTATCCACGATGATCCCGTATGCCATATGTGCCGGAACCGATGTTCTCCGGCCGTTTACGATCAGGGATGCGCTGGCGCTCGAAAAGCCATCACTGGATGAGGATGTCGGCACACTGTAAAATGGAAGCTGGCGCAGATTGGCTGCATATTTTGATGCATCGATGACCTTTCCTCCGCCGATCCCCACGATGACCTGTGTCTTGGAATCGATGGAAAACGCCAGATCGATGATATCATCCATCTCCACCGAATCCAGCTCCCGATACTCTAAAACATGTACGCCCTCGTTTTTGAACGATTCCATCACCTGTGAACCGAACATGTCGATCAGTCCGTTTCCGAAATAAATGACTGCCTGCGTAAAGCCGCCTGCCTTGATATACGATCCTATGTTTCCCAATACTCCTTTTCCCACTTTTAGGATCGTGGGGATCGCGATCTGACTGCCTGTCATGTGGCACCTCCGTTCATTTGCTATACCGTTATTATGTCTTTCTCCGCCTCAAAAGATGCAGCTGCACCTTCCTTTGAGGGAAAATCTATTACCAATCATTATATCGCACGAGCTGTCTCGCGCGCCACTCTTTTTTCCGTCTCCGGCAGGGAGATCCTCACGCAAAAATGACCTTGAACGTGATCGTCCTATCTGCTCCCTGTGCACCGCAGCTTCGTCCGGCTTTGGCATCATGATACCCCTGCGTTTCATCTGCCTTCCCCCGCGTCCGCACATCTATCTGACCACCGCAGTCTGTATCTGTCCTGCTGCCGTAATATGGATGACGGATTCCTCTGTCACCTCAGGGGAACATACCGCGATATACCGACACTGCTTCGCATTGCGAAAGGTATACAATACCTCTCCATCCTTGTCCGATATCTCTATGGAGGTTCCCGCAGCAAGGGCCTCAGAAAGGGTGATGCTCGCCATCCTCTGTTTTGAAGCGGCACCGACACCTGTCTCCATATCTCCAAAGCTGGTCAGAAGCAGCACGCCCCCGTTTATTTCGCAATCACCGTCATAATCCAGAGCGGCATTTCCTCCCGTCATCGTTCCCGATACGATCGTATATCCGCCGTTTATCTGCACATTTCCGTTGGAATCAATACCGTCACCTTGCGAGTCAACGGTGACGGTTCCGCCGTTTATGATCAGGGATCCGTCTCCAGGAACGGCTGCTTTGGAGCCGGAGCCGTCGGAAATATTGATCCCGTCATCTCCTGCCAGGATACGGACTTCCCCGTCATTTATCAAGATATATCTCGATTCCATTCCCTCCTCGGAGGCATCAATCTCCACGTCGCCGTCCCGGATCACAAGGGCATTTACGG
>JAGBQU010000079.1 GCA_017632755.1 Lachnospiraceae bacterium | reverse complement strand
TATATAGGATGCGACCTTGTAATAAGCGGTCTTTCCGGCAGGAGCGGAGCCATCGGTAAAGGATGCTTTCTTTTTGTCCACGCATCCGATCAACACATAGGTGCCTTTTTTCTTCTTCGAGCGGTAGATCGCATAGCCATCTACGCCCTTGACCTTCTTAAAGGATACCGTAGCCTGCCCTTTCTTTGTGCTCTTTACGGAGGTGATCTTGCTCACCTTCTTAGCTGCCAGATTGGTGTAGGTGATCGTAGCCGCCTTGCTGTCATAACTGTTCGTGGCTATGACATCTCTCTGACCGTTATTATCGTCCTTGTATGCGACAACATAGTAGTGATAGGTTGTTCCGGGTTCCGGTCCTTCTATCCCTTCATAGAACGTCTCCTCTGTCTGATAGAGGTCTTTTCCATCGGATGTTTTACCGATCTTGATCGGATCGCCGTTCTCATCCCTTGCCGTGGTCAGATAAACAACCGCCTTATCCTCTACGCTTGTGGTGCGGATCTCCTCTGTGTAATACGTTCCGATGTTTTGGTAGCCGGCCTGATTCAGCTCCGGATGACAGTTTTTGGTGTTGACTGCCGCCTCATAAACAATGGTACGATCCGCATAGATGTCATAGTTGTAGCCATTTTCCGTTTTGAAATATGTATAATCGTTCTCCTCCGTCCTGTAAACCCGATAATAATCTGCTCCCGGCACGGCTGACCAGCTCACCTTCACACCGTTTGCGGTCTTAACCGCCTTGACATTCTTAGGGGCCGCAAGAGATGGCCATACGTCAAACGCGTATCCGTCATAGGTTTTGTTTGCATCAAAGGGAGCGATCCGATATGTGACGGGATCAGTTCCCAGAGCAACCGCATCAAAGGTATAGGATGTTGCCGAAGCTTTCAGCGTCTTAATCGTATTGTAATCGCCGGTTTTCTGATCTCTCAGCTGGAGATAGTATCCCTTGATCCCCGTCATTTTCTTCCATTTGAGAACCTCCTTGCCGGCAGACGTCACATAGTCGGAGATGACTGTGATCCCATCTGCTTTGAGGCTGACGTAATCAGAACCATCGAGATAGTATTTTTGCTTGCCGATGGTCTTATAAGCACGGATCCAATAAAAATAATCCGTATTCTTTTTGAGCTTCTTATCCGTGTAGGACTTTGTCTTTTGCTTCTTAATCGTCTTTAACAACGTGTAGCTTTCAAAGCCATCCACTCTGACACCTTTTACAGTGTTTACGCCGCTGCTGATCGTATCCATGCGGTAGATTTCATAGCCTTCCGCTCCGCTGACCGGTTTCCATGTCAGCTTTACGGATGTTGCGGAGGCCGCCTGCGCCCGGAAATCCAGATTCGTTCCCCAGGTGCTGGCCTTTGCATAATACCACTGGGTCCATATGGTCTTTTTCGTATATTTATTGTAATTATATGCACGCACCCGATATTCATAGGGGGTATTCTTGTTGACTGCCTTATCGGTATAGAACCTATCCGTCTGCGTCTCGAGGGTCACCCATTTTGATCCCACCTTCTTGGCAAACTGATAGCCGGTAGCGGTTCTGCTTGCCATTGCCTCAAGTGTGATCTCGGAAGCGGATGTCGTGGTCTGCAGCGAGTCGATCGTGTTTTCCGGAATCTTGAAGGTGAGTGTCGGAGTATAGGCACCAAAGCGTTCGTCCTTGGATGTCACATACGCATAGTTCTCATTCCATACCCTGGCGCGGACATATATGGTATCTCCGGGCGTAAACCAGGAATAAGAGATGGTGGTTTCCTGACTTATAGTCCCTTTGGTAATCGTTCTTTTCCACACTACCCGGCCGCTTTTCACATCGGCCTTAAAATCCGGCGTGTTGGCATACTCCCAGATGAGAGATTCCCCGGTGAGCAGCGGCACAACTGTTTTTGGCCGGACAGTCAATTGGTTATCCCTCTTTTCTTTGATCTCAATTCCCGATACTTTCGTGATCGAAGTGGTCGAGGTATCGGCAGGAACCGTGAACGTGATCGTGGTTTCCGGTCCTTTCACATAGTCATAAAGGTTATAGGTTCCATCCGGGTTCTTTATGGATGTGTCATGCTCGTAATCGCTCAGATCGGCAACATTTGCAGCTACAAGATAACATTCGCCGTCATCGCCGTTATTTTGTGCATAAATCGTCAGGGTATACGTACCTGTTGCTAAAAATGAGATCTCATCATAGATATCCGATTTGTTCCTGGTCCCTTTTGTCGCTCCTTTGTCGTCTTTGTAAACCAATCTGTAGCTTGTTGCTCCTGCCACCTTATCCCAGGATGCTCTTTGGGTAGCCGGATCATATTTCACATTAGTCACAGCGCCCAATGCCTTTTTCGCAACGATCTTTGCCGCCTGTGCCTGCATGCTCCCAACGCCCGGCAGTCCGCTCATAAGCACTGCCGCAAGGCAAAGAGAAGAAAATCCCCTGCATAATACTTTTACTACGTTTTTCAAGATGATCCCCCCTTCCTATTTCACTTTTACGCTCTTAGCCGCTGTCTTTGCGGAGTAGATATTCGCCTGTTTCTCTCCCTTTATATAGGATGCGACCTTATAATATACGGTCTTTCCTGCAGGCGCGGAGGCATCCGTAAAGGATACTTTCTTTTTATCCACACATCCGATAAGCACATAGGTGCCGTTTTTCTTTCCACAGCGATAGATGGCATAGCCGTCCACACCCTTGACCTTCTTAAAGGACACGGTCGCCTGCCCTTTCTTTTTGCTCTTTACGGAGGTGATCTTGCTCACCTTCTTAGCTACCAGATTGGTGTAGGTGATCGTGGCCGGCTTACTTGCATATCCCTTTATCGTATCGCTATACGTAACACCGTTTGCATCCATCGCATGGGCGACAATATAATAGTGATACGTGGTTCCGGGTTCCGGACCCTCGATCCCGTTATAGAATGCTTCCTGTGTCTGATAGATATCTTTCCCATCGGATGTCTTTCCAATCTTAATCGGATTACCGTTTTCATCCTCGGATACTTCCCGGTAAACCAAGGCTTTATCCTCAACGCTTGTAGTGCGTATCGCATTGATACTATAGGATCCCACACTCTTGTAAGATTCCTCTCCCAGTTCGGGATGGCAGTTCTGGGTATTGACTGCCCCTTCATAAACTATCTCGGGATTCTGATAGCTATACCCGTTTGGCTCTTTCGTGTGTATATATTTACCGGTCTTCGTCCTGTATACCATATAATAGTCTGCTCCCGGCACGGCAGACCAGCTCACCTTCACGCCGTCTGCTGTCCTGACTGCCTTGACATTCTTAGGTGCGGCTAAAAAGGGGCTTTGCGTAAAGCCAGATCCACTATATGCACACTTGCCATCAAACGGCACGATCAGATATGTGATGGGATCATTTCCCACCGCAACCGGGTCAAAGGTATACGAGGTGGCCGAGGCCTTCAGCGTCTTGATGGTATGGTACTCCTGGGTTTTGGGATCTCTTTGTTGGATATAATATCCCTTGATCCCGGTCATTTTCTTCCACTTTATAATCTTTTTGCCCGAAGATGTCACATAATTTGATATCACCTCGATCGAGCCTGTCTTTAAGCTGATGGAATCGGCATCATCTAGATAGAATTTCCTCTTGCCGATGGTCTTATAGGCACGGATCCAATAGGAATAAACGGCATTCTTTTTGAGTTTCTTATCCGTGTAGGATTTGGCCTTTTGTTTCGGAATCGTCTTGAGAAGCGTATAGTTTTCAAAGGAATCCACCCAGACGCCTTTATCGAAAACGATGGCCGAGCTGCTCGTGTCCGTGCGGTAGATCTCATAGCCCTCCGCTCCGCTGACCGGTTTCCAGGTCAGTTTGACGGACGAAGACCCTGCCATCTGCGCCCGGAAGTCGAGTGCAGATCCCCATGTCGTGGCCTTTACAAGATACCAGTCAGACCATATCGTCTTTTTGGTATATTTATTGTATGTATAGGCGCGCACGCGATACTCATAGGTGCTATTTTTGCTAAGTGCCTTATCTACATAGGTTTTGTCGGTCTGCGTATCAAGGGTCACCCATTTTGATCCGACCTTTTTGGCAAACTGATAGCCGGTCGCCTCCCTGTTTGTGCGCGCAACCAAAGTGATTTCAGATGCAGTTGCGGTTGCCCCAATGGATGTGACTTTGATCGCGGGAACGAGAAAGGTGACAACGGATGTATAGGCGCTGTGCTTCGCCTCATCGGATGCCGCCACATACTTCGGATTATATACGCATGCACGGACATACACGGTCTCTCCCGGCGCAAAGGAATCGTAAGAAACATCCAGATCCTGACTGGCGCTCCCAGTGCCGATGGATCGTTTGAATCGAAGCAGATCGTTTTTCTCATCATTTTTAAATGCGCTGTTGTTGGAATACTCCCAGACCAGGTATTCTCCCGAGAACAGAGACACCCGGCTCACCGGCTGAAGAAGCACATGATCTTCTCCTTTTTCCCTGATCTTGATCCGCGCGATCTGCGTGATCGCAGTGGTGGAGGCAGCAGGCGGAACCGTGAACGTAGCCGTAACCTCCGGTCCTTTCAAATATGCGTACAGATCATATGTGCCGTCCTCATTCTTGATGGAGGTGTCATAATCATAATCATAGCAGTCTTGGGAAGAAACATTGGTTGCCACGCAATAGCATTCCTCTTTGTTTTCCGCATAAATCGTCAACGTGTATGTATCGGGATCCAAAGAGAATTCCTTATACAAAGAGCCTGTGGTGAAACCGCTTTTCCCTCCTTCACTGCCCTGATATGTTACGCTATAGCTAAGTGCCCCCGGCACCTTGTTCCACGAAACGCGTTTTGTAAGTGGATCATACTTAATGCCTGTCACGGCACCCAGTGTCGTTTTGGAAACGATCTTCGACGCCTGTGCATGCATGCTGCCGATCCCAGGCAGACCTGTCAAGGTCAGTGCCGCCGCAAAACACAATGCAACGACCACTTTGCATGCAACTTTCCATTTGTCCTTCAAAGAAATCCCTCCTCTTTCATTCTCTTTCTCTTTTTCATTTTCCATAATCCTTTGCATTGTCTCAATGATTATAGCAGTATGCACCTTCGATTGTCAATTTGTAACTACTTTGTATAGCTTCCCATTCACCTCACAGCGTTTCTTTCCATGTCATAATACGTGTCAGCGATCTTTGCCATTTACTTTTCCCATCGGATGAATTAGAATGATAGAGATCAGAAAAAGGCATTTGCCAAATATACAAAGGAGATTTCTCGCATGTACCAATGTCCGAATTGTAGCGGAAACTTAAAATTCTACATTCCGTCACAGATGCTTCGGTGCGATTTTTGCCAGACCGAGATGGATCCCTACGCAGTCACGAAGGATCGTGACGCGATCGAGGATACCTTTTTTGAAACGACGGTCTTCACCTGTCCACAGTGCGGCGGTGAGCTGATGAGTACCGACAATGAGGCTACGTCATTTTGCAGCTTCTGCGGTGCCTCCACTATTTTAGACAGCCGCCTTTCACAGGAAAAGCGTCCGGATTATATCATTCCCTTTGAAAAGACCAAGGAAGATTGCAAAAACGCTTATGTATCCATGATGAAACGCGCAATCTATGCGCCCTCCGCACTCAGGGATCAAAAGCATATCGACGGCTTCCGCGGCATCTATATGCCCTACTGGATCTATCACATCACTCAAAAAGGACCGGCAGAGGCCAAAGGCAAAAAAACATATCGGAGAGG
>JAGBQU010000078.1 GCA_017632755.1 Lachnospiraceae bacterium | reverse complement strand
TGCACTGGATTCACTGATCACCTGATATGCATTTTCAATGTTGCCGAGTTTCACTTGCTCGATAAATCTGGGAATATCGATCGAAACGGGACAGCCCTTGATACACTGGGCATTCTTACAGTTGATACATCTTGAGGCCTCGCACATGGCCTCTTCCTTATTATATCCCAGACAAACTTCGTCAAAATTAGTTGCTCGCTGCTTTGCATCCTGTTCCCTGACAGGAACTCTCTTTAATACGTCCATTCTCTTACCCCTTCTATATTATTCGCACTGTTTGTTCATGCGTGATGATCCGTATGACGGTTTTATGAGCACTTACCGCAGCCGCCGTGATGTGTATCGCCCTCCTGCGCTTTGAGCAGGTCGCGGCCTTCCTTTGTCTTGTACATTGCCTGACGTCTCATCGCCTGATCAAAGTCGACAAGATGTCCGTCAAACTCCGGTCCGTCCACACATGCGAATTTCACTTCGCCGCATACGGTAAGTCGGCATGCACCGCACATTCCGGTTCCGTCCACCATGATCGGGTTCATGGATACAATGGTGGGAATTCCCAGTTCCTTAGTGGTCAGACATACAAACTTCATCATGATCATCGGTCCGATCGCTACGCACTGATCATAGGTCTTTCCTTCTTTTTCTACCAGATCTTTCAGGGTGACCGTAACCATACCGCTTCTGCCGTAGGATCCGTCATCCGTTGTCACATAGAGATTTCCCGCAACAGCCTCCATCTCCTTCTCATAGATCAGCAGATCCTTTGTCTTCGATCCGATAATGACATCCGCATCCACGCCATGTTCATGGAGCCATTTTACCTGCGGATAAACAGGAGCCGTTCCCAATCCGCCTGCCACAAAAACGATCTTCTTTTTCTTAAGTTCCTCGATATCCTCATTGACAAATTCAGAGGGCTGTCCGAGCGGCCCCACAAAATCGCGGAAGGCATCTCCCGCCTTAAGATCACGCATTTTCCATGTGCCCGCGCCAACCGTCTGGACTACCAATGTGATCGTGCCTTTCTCTCTATCATAATCACTGATCGTAAGCGGAATTCTCTCATCCTCATCGGATACTCTCACAATTACGAACTGTCCCGGCAGGCACGCCTTTGCCGCTCTCTTGGCTTCCACTTCAAAGAGATAGATGTTCGTAGTCAGTTCCTCTGCTCTTAAAATCTTGTACATGTTTAACCTCCTAGTTTTCTCAACAAAAGCATTTTATATGCAGACTATCCTGCATATAAAGCGCTCCAGTAATTTATACTACACATAATTGCATAAAAACGCAAGATTTTTATTCAAATGCCTCGACGACATAATATCCGGCATAGTTTGTGGATGCCTTATACAGTTCGCTCGTACTCACATTAACCGCATACTGGTTCCCGGTTTTGGAACGAGGCTGATCCGCCTCTGCAATATATTCCGTGATCAGATAAAAAATCTGATCATTTTCCGTAAATGCACTCTTCAGCTCGTATTCCTTGTGCGCCGTCGTCCCTGCGA
>JAGBQU010000077.1 GCA_017632755.1 Lachnospiraceae bacterium | reverse complement strand
AATCCTTAAAATCCGTATAAAGTTCAATCCGCAGCTCCGGAATGCTCTGGAAATTGATGTTATCTGCGTACATATCATCAATCCCGTTAAAGTACCAGCGTATGTACGGTGGTGCTACGATCTGCTCCTCATCAAAATGATGATAAGCATACGGCAGACCGATGCTGGCGACCATTTCAGCGACTTCTTCCAGTGTCATATTCTTTTGGCCACCTCCTTCTCAAAGTCTTCCGCGATCTGATTGTCCACGGTTGATATGTGCGGCTTGCCAGGCCAGAATGCTCCATTGCGGAGCGTGTGACCGTTCTCCAGCAGATGCGGCAGTCCCGGCTTTTTACTGTAGATCACTCCGGATGCTCCCAAACGATCGGACTCATACTTCGATGTCCAGCTCTTTGAGTACGGCCCAGAACCAAACTTTGCAGCTGATTCTTTTTTTAGAGCCGTCACCCCGGCTTTTGTGACTTTCTTCACGGACTCCTGCACCCCTTTGGTTACATCGTCCCCATATTCAGCCAGAGCCGTCTCGATCGCTTTAGCCAGTTGATTGTGGGCTGTAGCTCTTGCCATCCGTGCCGCCTTTCCGCTCCACGTATAATTCCATATAGTCGCCGTTCTCATACGTTCGATAGACTGCGTAGGTCTTGCCATCGTACTCGATCATCGTCTCGCCTTCGTAATCTGCAGTAAACAGATCAAACCGCAGATCCGGGTTCAAACCCTGGCGGGCAGCGTCAAAGAACTCTGCCCGCGTGATGGATTTGATCTTTGCGAAGACTTCGCGCACGGTGGGATTCCCTTCGATCCATCTCCCGTACTCGTCCTGCGTCCGGTTTATTTTGTAGAGCTTAATCACATCATCCTTCTGCATTCATTTTCTCCGCGAATAGTCTGTTGTTGAGAGTCCACCGGAGCATCCTCGGCATCCCCTCGCCGCTGTCTCTCTTACGCCACAGCCACCCTGCATACATAACCACCAGCTGCGCATCTTCCATGTCGGTCGTGTTCAGCGTTACGCCTTCCGTTCCGATCATCTCCTTTGCGGAGTTGATGTACTGTGTCAGGCGTGTGTCGTATGCGGTTGTCGTGATCCCAAGGTCAACCTTGAGCATCGCCAAAAGTTGCTCCATCGTATCTCTCCTTTGCTTATGCGGTTACAGTAACCTCGCAAGATGCGCTAAAGTCTCCGCAGGTTGCGGTGATGATCGCAGAGCCCTGTGCCTCGCCGGTCACCTTGCCGTTTGTGTCTACGGTCGCGTAGGTCGTGTCGCTGGATGCCCAGGTGATGCTACCCTTAACCGGATAAGTCTCTGCCTTGAGCTGTACTGTTGCACCATCAGCTACAGTTGCGGTGGTCTTGCTGATCTTCACTCCCTGCACGCTGTTTGCAGTGTCGCCGGCGAAGCTCATGGAGTCGCTCGGTTCTGCACCGTTCACACCGATTGCCACGAAGCCTTCTGCGATTGCCGGCTGGCCGTCATAACGAGCGGTGCCCTTGAATACGGTCTGATCGCCCAGGAAGCGAACGTGCTCGCTCTGTGCGAATTTCTGACCGGATCTCTCTGCCAGCAGGTACAGATCCATATAACCACCAACGATCACATAGTTCGGAACGAAGTCCAGAACCTCGATGATGCCGCCAACAACCGGCATACGGCCGTTTACGCCAGCAACGATTGCACCGGAAGCATCGATGCTCATAGACTGTGCCATCATCCAGTTGTAAGTCAGCTCGTTCATAACCCATACCTTCTCGCCGCGGCTGTACTTGCCCTTTGCTGCTGCGCTGTTGATCATGAACGCCTGGAAGAGTGCGATGCCGGTCACGCTGTTTGCGATGGTCTTGATATTGCTCGTGTGCAGATCCACCCAAGTACGAGCGGTTGCCGGGTAGGATGCCGGCTGGCTGGTCTGTGCCAGACGTGTTACGATACCGAGCGGCATATGGTTGCCAGTACCGTAAAGGATTGCCTTGTCGAGTGCCAGGCCGATGCTCTGACCGAGTGCGGTCATCAATTCTGCAGCCAGATCGACATCGGAGTCCTCCAGCACTGCGTTGCAGATTGCAAAAAATCCTGCTACCTTGTTGCAGCCAACTTCGACATCGTTAAATACCAGATCCAACTCGTTGAGGTTTGCACAGCACTCGGTCCAAACTGCCTCCGGAATGGTTCCCTGGATCACCATACGGCCATCACCGGACAGCGGTTTCACGTTTACGTGCTTGTACAATTTGGAGTAGTTCATCAGGTTCTCACGCAGGATGCCCAGGAATACCTCCGGAATGGTCAGTCCTACGTTGGACAGCGCTCTCTTCTCCTTCATAGCTGCGCGAACTTCGCCCAGGTATGCCTTTACTTCTTCGCGCTCAAAAAATGCGCTGCGTTCCTGCTCGTTCTTGCCGAACATCATTGCTCTCATGCTCATGGTCTTAATTCCCTCCCTTTTCTCTTCTTTTGTTTCAGCCACCGGAGCTTCTGCCGGTGCGTTTGTTTCCTGCGCTGCTTCTTCTGCCGCCAGAGACTCTTCCAGCTCTCTCACTTCCGCTTCGAGCTTTTCCTTCTCTTCTGCGTGTGCAGCTTTTTCGCTTTCGAACTTCTCGATCTCTTCATCCACGAGCTTGCTGTCTTCCTCGCTCTGTGCTTCTTCGATCGACTTCTCCAGCTCTGCTTCGCGCTTTTCAAACTCCGCGTCCATCTCGCGCAGAGCTTCCAGCTTTTTCTGTGCATCATTCAGTTTTTTGCGTAACCGCAATACGATCAATGCCATCACTGTTCTCCTTTCAGTTTTTTCCGTGCATTCTCACGCCACGCCTGCATACTGCGCCTCTGGATCTCATCGCGCTGCTGGTTCCGTGCGGAGATGCTTGTCTCTTCATACGCGGGAAATGTGCACGCGCTCACCTCGTACAGATCCACCTCTCTGATCGTCCAGTGAATTGATCCATCCTCGCGGATATCGGTATCCTCGGAACGGATGTCGAAACCAAACGAACACTGGTCTACATCGCCGCGCTTAACACGTTCGTACAGGTTCATCGCATCAGCATCTTTCGGATTGATGCTAATACTGCCCCACAGTCCGTGACTGTCTTCGCGCAGCTCCAGCGTGTGTGCTTTCGTTCTCCCCAGCACCAGAGTCGTGTCGTGGTTGGTAAGTGCTCTAATATCTCCCGACAGCGTCTTGCTAAATGCTCCCGGTGCAATGCTCTCGCTTAAACCGGGCGCGATGTCGTAGATGCTGTCGAAAACTGCGAAATATCCCTCAATTTTGAGAGCTTCGCCGTCTTCTCTTGTTTGAAATTCTGTACTTACAGTCCGCATCCTGCGGCTGCACTTCAATTCGTTGCCCATTTTCTCAATCCTCCTGCTGTATCAGCTTCTTCTGGTCCCCGATCATATCCGCGGGGATGTAGTTCTCCAGGATCCGCAGTCCGTCCAAACCGTCCAGCGGTGCCATCCCAATCATGTCGCGCACTTCGTTGCCCGTCACGATGCCCTTATCACTTAAACCGCCATAGACGGCATAAATGCTGTTGATATCCCAGTCCATCAGAGACCGCACATTGAAACGCAGGTACATCTGCGGCGATAAAATCAGCTTTTTGGTCATTTCCTGCGCGATTGCTACCGCGATCGGTCGGATCGTGTTCTGTATGAAGCTGTTCCAGGCTTGCCGATCGTACTGACCGATACCCAGCAGGAACGGTGGAACTCCCAACACTGCAGCGACTGTTCTCTTGTCCATTTCCACCGTGTCCTTGATGGCCAGATCAGCCAGCGTGAGCGGTTTCACCTGTTCCACAGAAAATTGCTCCGCAGGAATAATCCACGGCTCACCGGGCGTTTTCGGTTTGATGTACGAGTCGATCAGCTTCTGCCGTCCTGCAGGACTGGAGAACTCTTCCGTCAGCGCATCAACTTTGACGATGATGCTCGGCTTGTACTCCGAAGACATGAACGCCTTCTCTGTTGCCGTTGCCTGTT
>JAGBQU010000076.1 GCA_017632755.1 Lachnospiraceae bacterium | reverse complement strand
CTTTCCGTTGCAAAGGGAAGATACAGGGATATCAGAGTATTTGAAAAAAGACAGTCAGGTAGTATCGTGACGGAGATTTTGATTCTCCCGGTGTAAAGACCGCTTTGAAAATACAGGCGAAAAATGACTGGTAAATTGGAGGTCCATCATCATGAATGTTTATATATCGGCTACGCTGAGAAGTTTTTTTGACAGAAACGCAAAACTGGAGGTAGAAGGCGGAAATATCCGGGAGGTGCTGAGCAAACTCATCGAAGATTATCCCGAAGCAAAACAGGGACTTTTTGATGAAGACGGAAATCTCCGCGGCTTTATCAGGATCTATGTGGGTTCCGAAAACAGGACGGCACAGGACCGGTGGGTGATCCCACTGACAAAAAAAGACGAGATCCTGCTGCTGCCGGCCATCGCAGGCGGTGTTCCGGAGGGAAGCATCATTTCGGACGAAAGACGCAAGGCGGTCTCTTTTGATGATAAGGAAATCGAGCGGTTTGGAAAACATCTGCTTTTGCGGGAGATCGGTGTCAAAGGACAAAAACGCATCAAGGCCGCAAGAGTGGTTGTGATCGGTGCGGGCGCACTCGGATCGCCGGTGATCCAATACTTGGCGGCAGCCGGCATCGGGACCATCAAGGTGGTGGATTTTGATGATGTTTCTCTTGAAAATCTGCAAAGCCAGGTGCTGCATACCGGCAGAGATGTAAACCGGCCCAAGGTAGCATCCGCTAAGGACAGTGTGCGGAACATCAACAGAAATATCGAGTTTGAAGCGGAAAATATTTTGCTGCAGGCGGATAATATCACGGATGTCATTGACGGTTATGACCTGGTGATTGACTGTACGGACAATTATAAGGCAAGATACCTGATCTCCGATGCATGCGTGCTTTGCGGCATTCCCGAGGTCTTTGGTGCCATTTATCAGTTTGAGGGACAGGTAAGCGTATTTAATTACCATGACGGACCCTGTTACCGCTGCGCTTTTCCCACGCCGCCGCCATCAGGACTTGTGCCGACCTGTGCAGAGGGCGGGACCATCAGTCCCCTGGCCGGGATCATCGGAAGCATACAGGCAAATGAGGCGCTGAAACTGATCATCGGCATTGGGGAGGTTTTAAGCGGAAAACTGCTGGTCATTGACAGCCTGTATCTGCGATCTTCAATCCTTGGTTTAAGCAAAAGAGAGGATTGTGAGATCTGCGGCAAGCATCCGTCCATCATCGAATTGGCGGATCTGGATTATGACGAATTCTGCGGCCTGAAAGAAGCGGAAGATGAGATACCGGTAGAAGGCTTTACACCGGACCAGTTGGCAAAGAGGATTGAAAACGGCGATCCGATCACGATCATTGATGTTCGTGAACCCCATGAGAGAGCGATCATGCGCTTCCCGAATGCCATCGTGATCCCGATTGGGCAGCTGGCGCGCAGGCAAAAGGAACTGGATCCCCAAAAGGATACCATTTTTGTCTGCAAGGAAGGAAAGCGGAGCATACTTGCCATCAATACCCTGCGTGAAGCAGGATACACTGGACCGCTCTACAATCTCAAGGGTGGCATAAATGCTTGGAAAAAGGCAGGAAAGCCTGTGACTAAATGATTCGGTTTGACGCTATGATACAGAAACATTGCACCGAGTGCGGAACTGCTCTTGTTGAGAAGGAACTTGAAGGTGAGGGTATTGTGCCT
>JAGBQU010000075.1 GCA_017632755.1 Lachnospiraceae bacterium | reverse complement strand
CCTCAAGTTCCGCCGAGATCAGATCTTCCTCCTCAATGTCATATTCGTCCTTAAGGATCTTAAGGATACCGGCGGTCACCTTCTCCTTCTCTTCCCCATCAAGAGGTTTATTCCCCACAATGATATCCAATGCTTCTCCTTCGATCACCTTTGAAGCCTTCTTATCAAGCTGCTCGGACGCAAGGTGGATCAAAATATCCGATATAAAAAATACCGGGTCATCCTCATCTGCTCCGACCGATACGATCACGGTCGTGCCGTCCTTCTTTACGACGACACCATGGATCGCAAGCGGTATGGTGACCCACTGATACTTTTTGATCCCTCCATAGTAGTGTGTATCCATGTAGGCAAGATCTCCCTCCTCATAGAGCGGATTCTGCTTGATATCCAGACGCGGGGAGTCGATGTGCGCCCCGAGAATGTTCATGCCATCCTCAAGAGGTGCAGATCCGATGTGAAACAATATGATGTTCTTTTCCATATTTACCGCATAGATCTTATCGCCCTCTTTGATCCTGCCCTTTTCTTTGATAAGCCTGCTAAGCTCAACATACCCCTCAGCCTCAACGCGGTCCACCATCTGGCTGACACACTCGCGCTCCGTCTTCCCGTCATCGAGAAATTGCCGATAGGATCTGCAGAGCTTTTCCAACTCTGTCAGCTGCTTTTCACTGTACTTATTCCATATACTCTCTCGCTTCATTTTAATCCGATCCTTTCTTTTTCATAATTCTATCATATGATGTCGGGGTCAAAACCCGATATCCGGATTGTTCCGTGCTTCGTACTCCCACAATCCTCCCACATTCCGCACTTTCGTGGCGCATTCGCACCACTTCGCGCTCCATGTGGGGCGGGTCATAAAGTCGCTCACCTACTTTCGAACATGTTCAAAGTGGGTTCGAACTTTTGACCCTGATATCATCATATCCCGATTCTGTCATATCTATAGCTCTACGATCGTCTTTTTAGGACATTTTGATGCACAGGCACCGCACTGCTCACATTTGTCCTGATCGATCCTGGACAAGAAATTTTCAACCGTAACCGCGTCCTTCGGACAATTTTTCACGCAGAGCGAGCAGCCGATACAGCCCACCTGACAAGCCTTCATCGTAACAGGACCCTTGTCCTTAGAAGAACATGCCACGGCATATCTGCTCTTATAAGGGATCAGCTCGATCAGTCCCTTCGGACAGGCCTTTACGCATTTTCCGCATGCCTTACATGCCTCTTTGTCAACAACCGCAACACCGTCGATCACGTGGATCGCATCAAACGGACAGGCCTTTACGCAGGCGCCGTATCCGAGACATCCGTAATTGCATGTCTTTGGTCCCCCTCCCGGCACAAAGGCGATCATGGAGCAGTCCTCCACTCCCGTATATGTATAGTCCGTTCCGGCTTTTTCACAGTCACCGGCACATCTGACAAACGCAGTCATGCGTTCGGAAGCCGTCACCTCAACTCCCATGACGGCCGCAACCTCTTTCGCGACAGCTTCCCCACCGGCGGTACATCCATCCACGGCAGCCTCTCCCTTGGCGATCGCCGCCGCGAGCCCGGAGCATCCGGCATAGCCGCATCCGCCGCAGTTATACCCAGGCAGGAGTTCCAGCACACGCACCTCCCGCTCATCTACATCCACATGAAATTTGATCGCAGCGATCCCCAAAAAGACGGCAACAAAAAGGCCGACACCACCGACAACCGCTGCGGCAAGAAT
>JAGBQU010000074.1 GCA_017632755.1 Lachnospiraceae bacterium | reverse complement strand
TTGACTTCCCTATGTACGAGATCGGAGAGGAGTCCGGAGAACTGGAATTCGGTCATAATCCGTTCTCGATGCCGCAGGGCGGAAGAGCTGCCCTTGAGACAAAGGATCCGCTGGATATTCTCGCATACCAGTATGACCTTGTCTGCAACGGTGTGGAATTATCCTCCGGTGCGGTTCGTAATCATGAGCCGGAAGTGATGGTCAAGGCCTTTGAGATCGTCGGACTTGGCGAGGAGGATGTGAAAGCAAAATTCCCTGCCATGTACAATGCGTTCACATATGGGGCACCGCCTCATGCAGGCATTGCGCCGGGAGTTGACCGTATGGTCATGCTGATCGCAGGCGAGGAGAGCATTCGCGAGATCATTGCTTTCCCGATGAATAAAAATGCGCAGGATGTCATGATGGGCGCGCCGGCGACCGTCGAAGATCGACAGTTAAAGGATGTCCACATTCAGATTGTCGAGGAAAAGACGGAGGAGAAAAAAGAGCGCTAATACGCTGCTCTGATAAACAGATAAACGTAAAATCCAAGGATTTCCGCATCCTTGGATTTTTTTGGCTCGCGCGCATGAGCGAGCCGGAATGCGTCTTTGTCTTCTTGTGACTGTCGGGCGGATGTGGTATGATAAGCATATACAATTCACAACGACCAAGGTACCGCGCAGGCAGCAGGATGGGAGGCGCGAGAGAACGAATAGAACAAATCGGATCGACGGGTGGAGGAATGGCAGTGCCGGAGGGAACGACAGACAGAAACATATCACAGCACAAAAAGAAAAATACGACGCATGAAAAAACGGATCCGCATTGCCAGGTACCTGACGATTGCGGCTCTCTTTGTTGTGCTCCTTATCTTTGCAGAGAAAAACGTCATCAACTTGTATTCACAGGAGGATGAGATGGTGTTTGCGGATGAAGCTGAGGACGAAGTAGATGAGGAGGCTGAAGAGGAACTGTCGGAAGAAGAACCTGAATTTACGGTCTGTATCGATCCCGGCCATGGCGGCAAGGATGTCGGCGCCAACAAAAAAGACCGGATCGAGAAGGATGATGCGCTGCGTCTGGGGCTTGCCCTCAGAGATTATCTTAAGGAGAAGCAGATCAAGGTGGTCATGACCAGGGAGACTGACGATTTTTTGAAACTGTCGGAAAGATGCCGGATCGCCAACCGGGAAAAAGCAGATTATCTGGTGTCCATACATCGGAATACAGGCAAGGGCAATGGTGTGGAGACATGGGTGCTCTCGGATGCGGATGAAGAGACCTTGCAGTACGCAGAGGCGATTTTGGACAACTTGGAGTCGGTGGGGGTTTCCCGAAACCGGGGCGTAAAGAAGGGATCACAGGAGAATGAAGAGGAAGATTATGTGATCAATCTCAATTCCCGTATGCCCTCGTGCATTCTGGAACTCGGTTTTTTGAACAGCGCGGAGGATAACCGCCTGTATGATGAGAATCTTGAAACCTATGCTGCGGCGATCGGGGATGCGATCGTCAGAACCTATCAGGAGATCGAAAATGCACGTGCCGATCAAAGCGAGCAGGAGGAAACAGACGGGCAGACTGCTTCCGGCGTGACGGAGACGGGACACTTAAATAATCCCCACATCGATGAGGCTTCGGCGGACACCACACTTTTGGAGTGGGGACAGGGAAGAAACTTTGATGATCAAAACCGGCCGGGCGGATGTCTGATGTATCAGGACAAATACGGTGATATGTCGGCCTACTTTCTCGGACCGTGGCAGGAGGGAGATCCGAAGGTGATCTATCTCACCTTTGATATCGGATATACGAATGAGTATACGACCGGCATTCTGGACACACTCAGGGAAAAGGGGGCAAAAGCAGTCTTCTTTGCGACGATGCCTGTAATAGAAAAAGAACCGGACATCGTACACCGTATTCTGGACGAAGGGCATGTACTCGGCAATCACAGTGTGACACATCCCGCTGCGGGAATCCCATCGCTGTCCGTCGAGCAGCAGAGAAAAGAGATCATGGATCTGCACAATGCCTGCCTGGACAAATACGGATATGAAATGCATCTGTTCCGCTTCCCTGCGGGGAAATTTTCCGCGCAGTCGCTTGCGGTCGTAAACAATTGTAACTATCGCAGCGTTTTCTGGAGCTGGGCACATCGGGACTGGAATACCGAGCAACAGCCCGATGTAGAGGAATCCTTACGTGAGGCGGTGGCAAGACTTCATCCCGGAGCGATCTATCTTCTGCACGGGATATCATCCACGAACGCAGCGATGCTCGGTGATCTCATCGATCAGGCAAGGGCACAGGGGTATGAAACGGCCCTGTTGCAGTGAGCAAACACAACAAGGAGGGAAAACGATGAAGGTTCTGATAGTAGTAGATATGCAAAACGATTTCATTGACGGTGCACTCGGCACCAAAGAGGCAGTGGAGATCGTGCCCAAGGTAACGGAAAAGATCAAACATTTCGAGGGAGAGGTTCTTTACACGCGTGATACGCACCACAAGGAATACCTGACGACACAGGAGGGAGAAAATCTTCCTGTGGAGCACTGCATCGAAGGAAGTTTCGGCTGGCAGATACGGGATGAGATCGAGGCTTTGCGAAAAAATGATGCCATCGACAAGCCGACGTTCGGAAGCGTTGAGCTCGGACAAAAACTTCAGGAACTCGAGCGGACCGAGGGCCCGATCGAGAGCATCACGTTTGTCGGACTCTGCACTGATATCTGTGTCATATCTAATGCGATGCTGGTTAAGGCATTTTTGCCGGAGGTTCCGCTCATCGTGGATGCGTCCTGTTGTGCCGGCGTGACGAAAGAGAGCCACAGACAGGCACTCGGTGCGATGAAGGCGTGTCAGATCCGTATCATAGGAGACGAGGAAACCATCGAATAAAGGGATGATAAAAGAAAGGATACAGGCGCAGCTTTATGATGAATTGGAACCAGTTGCTTTGTGAACAGAGGATCAGATCTTATAAGAAACAGGCGGGATCCGGTGACCTTCGGACAGAGTTTGAGAAGGATTACCACCGGATCATCGGCAGTGCATCCTTCCGGCGTCTGCAGGACAAAACGCAGGTTTTTCCCCTGGATAAAAGTGATTTCATACGGACCAGGCTGACGCACTCTTTGGAGGTCTCGTCCTTTGGCAGATCGCTCGGACAGAATATATCGGAGTGCATCATGAAGGAGAAAAAGGATCCCTCCTTCGACGTGCGGACGAGAGATGCGGTGTGTGATATCCTGCAGTGTGCGGGACTGCTTCACGATATCGGAAATCCGCCCTTTGGCCATTTCGGCGAGACGGTGATCCGGGAATATTTTTCCCGGAATCTGTCACGTCTTTCCTATCGAGGAAAGCCGCTGACAGAGCTGCTCACAAGACAGATGCAGGAGGATTTTTACCATTTCGAGGGCAACACGCAGGCACTCAGGGTGGTTTCCAAGCTGCACTTTCTGGTGGATGAGCACGGAATGAATCTGACAAAGGCGCTCCTTGCGACGATCATCAAATATCCGGTGCCGTCCACGCAGGTTGATAAGCACAGCGGAAATATCAAGGATAAGAAGATGGGCTACTATTATGCTGATCGGGAGATCTTTGCGGATATCCAGGAAAGCTGTCAGACCTGTGGAGCAAGGCAT
>JAGBQU010000073.1 GCA_017632755.1 Lachnospiraceae bacterium | reverse complement strand
TTCCTTTAGCATGTATCTGAGAACGGAGTCCGCGTTTGCCAAGGCATCGACCCGAGAGGCCATCAATGCACAGATCATCAGCGGGGTAAAGCGCTATGCGCTGGAAGCACAAAAAGGCGAAACGTCCTTTGAAAAGACGGTCATTCTCTGTGATGAGCTGGGCGAGGCGGTAGACTATGCCTACAAGAGCGACGGAAGTACGCCGGAGAGCGAAAAATGGGCGCACAGCGTGATCGGAGTTTTTGATGAGTCCCGTTCCCATGTGGTCTGTGAGGGATATGCGGACACGCTTGCCCTTATGTTAAATTATCTTGAGATCCCCAATGTTTACATTGTCGGCCTGGCGGGAACAAGCGGTCCTATGGGAGGACACGCATGGAATGCGGTATCCTTTGACGGCGGGACAACCTACAGCTATATCGACCTGACGTGGGACGACACATGGGGCTGTTTTTATTATTTCGGAATGCCGAAGGCTCTTTTTGAAAACTCACATCGTCAATATCTGCCGAGCGGAACCGGATTTGAGTGGCTCTATCCGCTGCCGGCACGAATTACAGACGATATGAATGGAACCTATTATGCAAGGGCAGGATTCTTATTTGACTCTTCCACGGATCTGGATGCGCTGATCGCGCGGGCAGAGGCGCAGGTGGGAAGCTATGGGCGGAATTTCTCCATTATGAGTGGGGATCATGATGCGATGGCTCAGGCGTATTTTAAGCTCAATCTAAAATCCTACCTGCCGCTTACCTATGGGGAAAGTTTGTATTACTGCCTGAGAAAAGATTTGAGACAGACGCGGTATGAAAAACCGGTTTCTGCCTTTTCGATCGGAACGACAAATGCATCGCCGGAGCTGGATGAGGAAACGTGCGTTGTCACACTCAGCGGCGTATCGCCCGCCGGTTCCGATGACTATATCTTCCTCTCCTCCTCAAATCCGGCCGTTGCGGTCGTGGAGGATGTACATGTTCCTGCGGGGGGAGAAGGCAGAGCGGCGATCAGGCTAAAGAGCGTTGGAACAACAACGATCACGGCCGTTTCCACCGAGGGCGGAATCAAGAGAACGATGGATCTGTCCGTTGCGAAAGGGAAGATCCACGTCACGGGTGTGATGCTCGATCGGAGCGCCATCACAATGAATAAAGGGAGCAACCGGACGCTGACGCCGACCATCTTGCCCGGGGATGCGGATGATAAGAAGGTGGTGTGGGAGAGCAGCAATCCTGCTGTGGCAACTGTGGGAACAAGCGGAACCATCACAGCACTTTCGGCGGGAGTGACGACCATCACCGTCCGCACGGTTGACAGGGATCGCACGGCGACATGCGAGGTGACAGTTCTGCCGACCCATGTCACGGGCATCACTTTGGATCAAAACACCATGACACTGACGGCGGGTGAGAGTGCGAAGCTGACAGCAACGATCGTCCCGGAGGACGCGGATGAGAAGGCTGTGACCTGGAGCATCTTAGATCCGGCTGTTGCGAGTGTAGATGATGACGGACTTGTCACTGCCCTGGCAAAGGGAAGCACAACAATCACTGCAAAGACCGTGGACGGGCAAAAGACAGCGGTCTGCAATCTTACGGTGGAACCCCGCAAATATACGGTGACGGTTGTGGTAAAAAAGGACAACGTGTTATGGACGCAGGCAGGGGCACCGACCGTGACGTTGCAGGACGGTGATACGATGTGTGAAAATGGAAGTTCCCTTCCGAATGGAAGCTATCCGGTCTTTGCAGACGGACAGGATACCGGGCGGGTCATTACCGTGGCAGACGAGGCGGTTACGTATGAGCTGACTTATTATACAATCTCCTTCTTAACCGGACCGGGAGGAAATGTCCTGCAGTCGGATGTTCTGCCGGCAGGAAGTATGCCGGCGTACCGGGGCGATGTGGAGGCATTAAAGTTTCAGGATGACGAGTATAAATACCATTTCGCGGACTGGAACCCGAGCCTTGGAGAGGCGCAGCAGGCCACAGAGTATTATGCTACCTATACAATGACGCCGATCCCGTATTATACCGTCACTTTTGTAAATGACGGGCAGGTTCTTTCGCAGAGTCTTTTGCGGGAAGGCAGCGTGCCGGTCTATGAAGGAATTGTGCCGGTCAGGAGCAATACGGCACAATACTGTTATACATGGGACGGCTGGGATCAGTCTCTTTTACCGGTGAGTGAGAACATTACATACCATGCATCTTATCAGCAGCAGGATACCGTGATCTGTCTGGAGTCGGAAGGCGGACAGCCGCGATATTTTACGGATATTTCGTCCGCGATAGAGACGGGAGCGTCCGGAACGATCACGATATTGAGGGATTGCGGGGAGACAGAGACGGTCAGTATGCAGCAGGGCCAGTCCCTCACCATTGATGCGTCAACGTTCTCGCTGCCATGTGAGATCGACAATACGGCAGACGGGACCGGTCTTGTGATCGTGGGCGATGCGGAAGGTCAGATCACTGTCATGCAGACATCCGGCGGCAGCATCCGCACCGATGGAGAAACGGCTTATTATGCAACACAGCAGGCACTCGCGGATGCCTTCTCTCAGTTGGCCGAAGAGGAGCGTGCAACGGTCGTGCTTTACGGAGATATCAAAAAG
>JAGBQU010000072.1 GCA_017632755.1 Lachnospiraceae bacterium | reverse complement strand
ATTGGCGTCCTTGGAAGACTCCGGCTCAAAAACAGACACGGAGGCTTGGTCGCTGTCCCCAAATGCAGCAAAATGCCCACTGCTGTAGAGGATCAGTAGAATTGTCAATATAGGAAGGATGGTAAATGTGGTATAAAGGATTCTCTTTTTCATAAAATAATTATAACATATTTATGGAATATCCTCCAAAAACTTGCTTTTTTTGTTAAAAATTATTAAGATGGATAATATGAGCAATATAGTAGATGCATTTAAAAAGAAACCAAAGAGAAATACATGGATAAGTCTGCTTGCTATGCTGGGTATGATTGGCTGTCTGATCCTGGTGAATCGTACGGATCCGGCAATTGCAGCAGAGACAGATGATCCGACAGATGAGCAAGGGGATGAGCAGGTAGCCGATATCGTTCCCGGCATGTTCGAAGCAATCGGTATCGAGTATCTGTTTCACCCGAAGAATGCTGTGATGGAAGTGGCGAGTGTAGAGGCGCAGGAGCCTGATCTGGAAATTTCACCAAAAGAGGAGGAAGAGGAAAGCGAATATGCGAATCTCGCAGTAGCCAGAGTGGATCATTATGTGAATGTCCGAAGCGGCGCAGGAACGGATTACGATGTAGTCGGTAAAATGTACGATGGGTCGGTTGCGGAGATCCTGGGACAGTCCGAAGAAGCGGATGGGCTATGGTTTTTTGTGGAGAGCGGTAGCGTACGCGGATATATCAAGGCGGAATTTTTTGTCTACGGTGAGTCCCTTCTGGATGACATAGATCAGTATATTCAAACGTATGCGGTGGTGCAGGTATCCTGCCTAAATGTGAGAAAGGAAGCGGCGGTGGATTCAGAGCGTGTCAGTTTTGTGACTTCCGGAGAGAAGCTGTCGGTGGCAGAGAATCTTGGCGAGTGGCTCCTGGTGCACTATAACGGCGATAAGACCGGATATGTTGCGGCGGAATATGTGGTCGTTTGGGAGGAATATATCAGCGCAAAGTCCCTCGAGGAGGAGCAGGCGGAGCTTGCAGTCAGACAAGAGCAGGAAAAGCGTGAGAGGCAGGAGAGAGAGCAGGCGTTAGCCCAAGCGGCATCGCAGTCAGGTGAGGATACTGCGGATTCTGATGTGGCCGAGACTTCCAATACGGCAGAAGATATTACATATACTCCCACAACGCTGAATGAAAGCTATTCCTCAAACTCGGAGCTTAGACGCGCGCTTGTAGAGTATGCCAAGCAGTATGTGGGAACCCGTTACGTACATGGTGGGCAGAGCCTTTCAAGTGGTACGGACTGTTCCGGTTTTTCCTGTTATGTCTATCGGGATTTTGGCTACAGCATCAGTCGTACACCTTCCGGACAGTACAGCTCTGCGGGAAGAAGTATTTCTCTGGAGGAGGCACAGCCGGGTGACATCATTTGCTACGGAAATAGTAGCTGTAGTCATGTGGGGATCTATATAGGCGACGGACAAATCGTCCATGAGGCGAATTCCAAAAAAGGCTGTATTGTCAGTAGCGTGGACTACATGAACATTTTGGGAGTCAGAAACATTATCGATTAAATCTAATACTAGGAGGGGTTGTTATGGACAATTTTTCATTTTACTCACCCACATTCTTTTGTTTTGGAAAGGATGCGGAGAAAGAAGCGGGCAGTTTGGTGAAACGTTTCGGCGGAAGTAAGGTTTTGATTCATTATGGTGGGGGCAGTGTGGTTCGCTCCGGTCTTTTGGATCGCGTGAAGGCATCTTTGGATGCAGAAGCTGTTCCGTATATGGAGTTGGGCGGTGTCATGCCGAATCCAAGAAGCGGTCTGGTGTATGAGGGAATCGATCTGTGCAAGAAGTTTGATATCAATTTTATACTTGCAGTGGGTGGTGGAAGTACCATCGATTCTGCGAAAGCAATTGCAGCTGGTGCCCTATATGACGGGGACTTTTGGGATTTTTATTGTGATACGCCCATTGAACAGGCACTCCCTGTCGGAACAATCCTTACGATTGCTGCCGCGGGAAGTGAGGGAAGTGGAGATACCGTCATTACGCATGAGAATGGAATGTTAAAGCGAGGAGCGGGTTCTGATGTGCTACGTCCGAGGTTTAGCATATTAAATCCGGCTTTGACACAGACACTTCCGGCGTATCAGACTGCCTGCGGTATCACAGATATCATGGCACATTTGTATGAGAGATATCTCACCAACACCAAAGATGTGGAGGTGACGGATCGTATGATCGAGGCACTGCTGCTTACCATGATCCATGAGGGCCCGAGAGTGATCGCGGATCCGGACTGCTATGAGGCACGTGCAAATATCATGTGGGCGGGTATGATGGCTCATAATAATTCCTGTGGCGTAGGGCGTAGTCAGGATTGGAACAGCCATAACATCGAGCATGAACTTTCGGCGTTGTATGACTGTGCACACGGTGCAGGACTTGCAGTCACTATGCCGGCAGTATTTACCTATGTGATGGAGCACGATGTGATGCGCTTTGCCAAGATAGCTGTCAGAGTTTGGGGTTGCCAGATGGACTTTGATCATCCCGAACGGACAGCCAAGGCAGGTATTGAAGCACTCCGCAGCTTTTTGATCTCCATTGGAATGCCGAAGAATTTTGCCGAACTTGGTGCGAAGGAAGAAGATATTCCCAAACTTGTGGATGTTTTGTGCAATGGAAGTGGACGCACAGGTGCTATCAGCGGATTTGTGACCCTGGACGAAGACGACTGCACCAGGATTTACAAGATGATGGTGTAACAAATAAAACCCCGGCGCGATGCCGGGGTTTCAGACTGTCGACAAAGCGGTTCTGGGATGTGAATCCCAGAACCATTTTTCTGTTATTGAT
>JAGBQU010000071.1 GCA_017632755.1 Lachnospiraceae bacterium | reverse complement strand
TCCGATGCGCTGGATGGGGTGTGGAACAGTGATAAGATCCGTATTCCGGCTTTCCTGGATGAGCGCATGACCATACAGATTTTACGGATCCTGATCCTTGCAACGTGTGGCGCGTTGTTTATCTGGATAGGAGATCTTGTGCGATGTGACTATGGTGGAAAAGGAATACGTCTGATCATGATCTTTTATCTGCTCAGGCAGTATCGGAGCATTGCCTGTGTTGTGGGATACAGTTCCTTTATGTGGGAGGCATATTGCTTTCCGGCTTTTCTTCTGATCCCTTTTTATAACGGCAGGAGAGGAGCAGGAAAGAAATACGTATTTTATCTGTTTTATCCGGTGCATATCATCGCTTTGTATTTTATAAGAAAAGTTTTTTTGAGTTACGTGGGGTGAGTTTTTTTTCATGATCCTGACAAAAGGCAGGAGAAACTAGGGGGATAGGGTATGTGGAATGGGAAAAAATCTGTGTTCGGGCAGAAATTTGAGGACGATATGGGGATCTTTTTTACGCAGGAACAGTTTCCTGAGCTTGCGGAGTGCACGGATGATGTCAGTGGTGTGCTCCAGGAGGCGCTAAAGCGTCTGGTGGAGGAACAAAGCTTTGGGATCCTGTATATTCCGGAGGGAGAATATCCGATTCAAAACACGGTGCTTATCCCACCTTCCGTTCGTCTGATCGGGTACGGAGAAAAGCGGCCGGTTTTTGTATTGCCGGAAAGGACAGCGGGCTTTGAAGGAAGCTACCGGCATGAGATGGATGCGGAGGAGAGACTCTTCCGCGGCGGTTATCCGGGAGCAAAATATATGTTTTGGTTCATCGGAGATCGGGATATGGATGCGAATGATCCCAAAGACGCCAATGCCGGTACATTCTATGATGCGATCTCCAACATTGATTTCAGGATCGAAGAGGGCAATCCGGGAGCAATCTGTATCCGTGCACATTTTGCGCAGCACGGGTATATCAGCCACTGTCACTTTGATCTGGGAGACGGCCTTGCGGGCATCTTTGATGTCGGAAACGAGATGGAGGATCTGACCTTTATCGGCGGAACTTATGGGATCGTGTGCAGGATGTGTTCCCCGGGGTGGCCGTTTGCACTTCTCGACAGTGTGTTTGACGGGCAGAGGGAGGCTGCGATCATGAGCAGCATGACGGGGTTTGCCGCCTTCCGGCTTCGTATCAGCAATACCAAAAGAGCGTTTGATCTCTATCTTCCGGGCAGCTGGGAAAAGCTGTATCTGGAGGATTGTATGTTTGAAAATATATCGGAGGCAGCCATCACCGGTTATCAGTCGGATTGTGTGATCCAGCAGACCAATCTTGTGCGGCTGCGGTGTTCTCATGTGCCCGTCCTGCTCAGGCGCGGTGATACCGGAGAGTGCGTAAGACGGAGCGAAGAGATCTATGAGGTGGAAGAGTACACCAGAGGCTATGTCTGCAGCGAGAGTGAGGAGGCATCCATTCAGGAGATCATCAAATGCCGGCCGCTTGATAAACTGGGTGAGATGGCAAAGAGCGATATCCCGTCCCTACAGCCCATGGAGCAATGGGCTTCTGTCAAAGATTACGGTGCGATCGGTGATGGTGAGACGGATGATACCATGGCGATCCGCAGTGCGCTAGAGAAGGAAAAAGTGCTTTACTTCCCACAGGGGATCTATATTGTTTCGTCGACGCTCGTGCTGCCGGAGGGCGTGAGTCTGTATGGTTTCAGTCCGATCACCACACAGATCGCCATCAAGGATGACACTCCCAAATTTGCCGGGTTCGGAACGCCGAAAGCCGTGGTTGAGACGGCAATGGGCGGATTTGTCTGCATAAACGGGATCGGTATTGAGACCGCCGGCAAGAATCCGAGAGCCGTTGGCGTAAAATGGATGGCAGGCGAGGATTCCTATATGAACGATGTCAAGTTCCTGGGCGGTCACGGAAATATGTTCCGCGACGGCAGGAATGCGTTTGGCTATCTCTATAATCCGAGCCGCACCGCCGATTACGATCCGGACCGCATCTGGGATTTCCAGTATGCAAGTCTTTGGATCACGAATGGTGGGGGAGGTATATTTAAGGATATCTGGAGTGCAAGCCCGTATGCGGAGGCAGGTATCCTCATCACGCAGACATCGACCAAAGGACGCATGTATGCCATTTCACTGGAACATCATGCGCGCAGTGAGATGAAGGCCGTCAGGATTTCCAATTGGAGCTTTTTTGCGATCCAGACCGAGGAGGAGAAGGCGGAGGGCATGGCCTGCCTCCCCATGGAGCTGATCTCATGTGAAAATATTACATTTGCCAATTTCTATATGTTCCGGGTAGTGGCGGTGGATCGAAGCTATGCAACGGGGATCCGCATTTGGGACAGCAAAAATATCGTGTTTAAGAATCTGCAGAACAAGGCGCAGATGCACTATCTGTTTACCACGACACTTGAGGATGTCAGCAGTGGTTTTTATGCAAAATCATCCGAGTATGCACTGTTGCGTATTACGGGTGACGGACAGGCATTGGCATTGAACAGCCGCGAGACCGTAGAGGGGTATGAGGTGCTCGCTTCCGGGTTTGATTTTGCGCAGGGGGCGGTGTTTGATGAGGAAGGCCACTTCTATTGGTGCGACAAGTCGCAAAAGAGGATTTATCAGTATCACCGGCGCAAAGAAAGAGTTCTTCCGCTTTTCGATTCGCACTTTACGCCGGCTGCGCTTGCGCTTGATTCCGAAGGAAATCTGCTTGTCGCTGCGGATTATACGGCTTTAAAGACGACTGTGCCGGGAAGTTCTTTCATTGCCCATAACACGGAGACGTTTCATCCGTTCTTTTACTGGTTCCGCGGCAGAGATGAGAGAGTTTATGCCATCTCGCTCAAGGATCCTTACAACAGCATGAGGGAACTTGTCAAGGTGGAGGCGGACCGCTGCCAGCCCGAGACGGTGTATCGCCCTGCACAGCTGGAATATCCGGGAACCTTTGCCAAGGAGGCAGAGGAAGAGATCACCGGCTATTACATTGCCCCGGACGGAAAGACCGGGATCCATGCGACCATTGACCTGGCGCGTGCGCTGCGTCTGGATCGCGTTGTGGAGGGAGAGGAATTCCTGATCACGGACGATGCGCTTCGGCGGATCTTCAGTTATGAGGTGGAAAAGGGCGGCAATCTGTCAGCCGGCAAAAAGGTCGGCAACAAAGGACAGTATGGTGTATACAAAGACAAAAAGAATGTGATATGGGCGGTCGACGATTATCTGTACGGCTTTACGGACGGCAAGCTTGTGGAAAAACGCAACATTCCCAGAGATGCCTACTCCATTGTGTCAAACGGAGTGGATTGCTATATCATGGGAAGAAGCCGTATCTATATCATGAAATAAATTGGATGGGAGGGATTGTATGAAGCTGACTTTTATCGGAGCGGCACATGAGGTGACCGGTAGCTGTCATTACCTGAATGCCTGCGGCAAACATATCCTTGTGGACTGTGGTATGGAACAGGGGAATGACACTTTTGAAAATGCCCAGCTTCCGGTGGATGAGGCACGGATCGATTATGTGCTTTTGACACATGCACATGTGGATCATTCGGGTATGATTCCGTTTCTGTACGCCAGAGGTTTTCGCGGACAGGTATATACAACAGATGCAACGGCGGATCTGTGTAGCATCATGCTTCGCGACTGTGCGCATATACAGATGCAGGAAGCCGAGTGGAAGAACCGAAAGGGGCAGAGACGGAGTGATCAGGTTGTGGAACCGATCTACACAATGGAGGATGCCGACGGTGTCATCCGCAGGATCGTTCCCTGCCATTATGATACCAAAGTGGACCTGTGTGAGGGGATCACGATCCGTTTTACCGATATCGGACATCTGCTGGGTTCCTCAAGCATCGAGGTGTGGATCCAGGAGGCGGGTGTCGATAAGAAGATCGTTTTTTCCGGTGATATCGGCAATTATGACCAGCCGCTGATCAAGGATCCCAAGCATACCATAGATGCGGACTATGTTGTCATGGAATCGACATACGGGGATCGTCTCCATGCGAAGGAAAAGCTGGATTATGCCGATGCCCTTGCCGCGATCCTGAAAGAGACTTTCGACAGGGGCGGTAATGTGGTGATCCCGTCCTTTGCGGTCGGACGTACACAGGAGATCCTGTACTTTTTGCGCAAGATCAAGGCGGATCGTCTTGTGGACGGATATCCGGATTTTCCGGTATACGTAGACAGTCCGCTTGCGGTTGAGGCGACCGGTATTTTCCAGAAAAATATTTATGATTGCTTTGACGATGAGGCTATGGAGCTTGTGAAAAAAGGGATCAATCCCATCTCTTTCCCGGGGTTGAATCTCTCTATCACGAGTGAGGAGTCCAAGGCGATCAACTTTGACGATGAGCCCAAGGTTATCATCTCTGCATCCGGCATGTGCGAGGCCGGACGTATCCGTCATCATTTAAAGCACAATCTGTGG
>JAGBQU010000070.1 GCA_017632755.1 Lachnospiraceae bacterium | reverse complement strand
TGCGTTCATGAGCAAGTAGCGAAGCGGATTGCGAATGTCCGCTTTACTGGAGAAAGGAGAACGGACATGAGTAAAGAAGCATGCAAAATGATGGATGGCAGAGACGATTCCGTGCGGGAGCGGCTGGATAAACAATTTGCCTTCATTCGGGAGATCGATAAGGAAAAGCAGATCGGAAGGCAGACCTATCTGGCAGACGCAAGCCGTAAGGAGACGGATGCCGAACACGCATGGCATATGGCGATGATGACGCTGATTCTTTCCGAATATGCCCGTGAGAAGATTGATGTAGGCAGGACAATGGCACTTTGTCTCGCACACGATCTGATCGAGATCTATGCCGGAGATACCTATGCATATGATACAAAAGGCAACGAGGACAAGGCGGAGCGGGAACGGGCGGCAGCAGATAAACTGTTTGCTCTTCTTCCCGAGGATCAGGCGGCTGCGATCCGTGGCCTGTGGGAGGAGTTCGAGGAGCGGCTCACACCCGAGGCGAAGTTTGCCGACACGATGGACAAGATACAGCCCTTATTGCTTAACCACGTTTCCGGCGGGAGATCGTGGAAAGAGCATGGTGTCCTTCGTGAGCAACCCTATAAGCGCAATGAGAAAACGCACGAAGGATCACAGATCCTTTGGGATTATGCAGAGGAATTTTTCTTAAGACCGCATGTCGGAAAAGAACTCAAATAAAGAAAGGCTGTCGCAGATCCGTGAAAGATATCACGGCGCGGCAGCCTTTTGTGTACATGCTGTGGGCCAAAGCGCAGGCGTTTTTAATCGATGAGCCGGAGACTTTCCAGATAACCGGTCAGCGCAAGCGCCTCGGCAAACAATTCCGTCTGCAATCCCTGAAACAAAAACTGCAGAAGGATACCGACGGAGACATGAGCGAGAAGCACATGAAGAAAAAAAGAGAAAGATCAGCAGCTCCTGGATGATCGCGAAGACCGTTGAAGATGCGCAAAAAGGCTTGATAAAATTGTTCGTGTTTGCTTTTTTACGGGGATACGGAAAACTTCTGCAGGGACGGTTTTTTGAATATGTGATGAGGGGGCTTGTCAGAGTGCCTTTTGCGTTGTACAATTCCTTTTAGGACGCTGATGCGCATTCGATAGCAGCGGCATATGTTATAGAAAAGAATGGATGTGAAACAATGAGTGAGATGATAGAAAGAGAGATCAATCAGATCGCGGATGTGATTCTGGATGACTATAAAAACGGAAGGGATATCGATAAGATTGATATGTTCAATCAACCGGATAAGGCTGCGGTCATAGAGATCGTCGAAGGTCTGCTCAAGATCGTGTATCCGGGGTATCATCGGGACAGGAATTATAAGATCTACCGTGTGGACAGTATGATGTCCCTGATCATAGAGGATGTGATGTACCATTTGAACAAGCAGGTGGCGCTTGCGCTGCAGTTCCGTCAGGACGGACTTCCCGGTGAGGAACTGGAGAAAGAGTCCCAGCACTTGGCCATCGAGTTTTTTAAAAAGATACCGGGCGTGCGTGCAAAGCTTAACACGGATCTGGAAGCAGCTTTTGACGGAGATCCCGCTGCCCGCAGCAAGGAAGAGGTCATCCTCTCTTATCCCGGACTTTTTGCAATATCCGTAAACCGCCTGGCCCACGAGCTGTTTTTGCTCAATATTCCCCTTATACCGCGTATCATGACGGAGTATGCCCACAACCTGACCGGAATCGATATCCATCCGGGTGCTTCGATCGGAGACTATTTTTTTATCGATCATGGAACCGGTATCGTGGTCGGAGAGACTGCTATAATAGGAGACAGGGTCAAGATTTATCAGGGCGTTACGATCGGTGCGCTTTCCACCAGGGGCGGACAAAAGCTGCGCGATCGCAAGAGACATCCGACCATCGGTGACAATGTCACCATTTATGCGGGAGCTTCCATCCTCGGCGGAGATACGATCA
>JAGBQU010000069.1 GCA_017632755.1 Lachnospiraceae bacterium | reverse complement strand
GCTTTGCCTCCTTGTCCAACCATCGACCGATGCTTCCGCTCTGTTTTCTCTCTGCCATCCTGTCCGCCCGCCGGACAGGACTTCTGCTCAATCGTCTTAGGCATGCTGCTTTGCACCTTAAGCACATCCTGGATACGTCTTGCACACGCGATCGATCTGGTGATGCTGATGATCAGATTGGCAAGCTTGATCAGTTCCTCCAGGATCTGTGCCATATAATTGTAGAGCGCAACCACAGCCCCCTGCGAAAGGATTCCCATCTCCACGCGTACAGCGCCGGTATAGATGAGAACGATGATCCCTGCATTGAGCACCACATACGTTGCCGGATTCATGATCGCAAGGATCCTTCCCACCAGCTTCTGCTCCCGGGTGAGAAGCTCATTTTTTTCGCGGAATGCCGTCTCTTCCTCATCCTCTCTGCAAAAAGCCCGGATCACACGGACACCGGCCAGATTTTCCCTTGTGGAGAGTGTGACCGCGTCAAGCTTTTCCTGCACCTTGCGATACAGAGGGATGCAGGCTCCCATGATCGCGAACACGACCACGGCCAAGATCGGAATGAGCACCGCAAAAATGAGTGCGGCCTTCACATCGATCGTAAATGCCATGATCATGGCTCCAAACACGACAAAGGGGGAGCGGAGCAAAAGACGGAGCGTTAAGTTCATCCCGCTTTGCATCTGGTTCAGATCACTGGTCATTCTGGTGATCAAAGTCGATGTGCCCAGCGTGTCGATCTCCGTGTAGGACAGTTCCTCAATGTGTGCAAACAGATCGCGCCGGACATCCGTCGCAAAATAGACCGCCGCCTTGGCTGCGAAAAACTGTGCCGTGATCGAAAAAGCAAGCCCCACTGCGCCAAGCAGAATGAGCAAAATACACATGCGCATTATGGATGGGATATCCTTGTTTCTTATCCCGACGTCGATCATGCGGGCGATGATCAGCGGCACAAAAAGCTCGAGCGTTGCCTCGAGCAATTTAAACAAAGGTGCCAGCACCACCTCTTTTTTATAGTGTTTGAGATACTTCCACAACTGTTTCACACCATCCTCCCGTTGCCATGACAATTTCCTTTTACATAAAGAAATCGTTCCGTAACAGAACGATTTCTCCGCCATTTTATTCATATCTGAGTTTCACTCGTACTACGCATTTTCTTCCGTAGCCTCAAAATAATGATTGATCTCTTCAACAACCTTGGTATACATCTCCATCGTGTCGTCGTGATTCTCCTTGATGTAGGTATAGTTTTCTTCTTTACCCGCAGTTTCAAGGGATTTGGCTTCCTCGGAGAGCTTCTCCGCGCCGATCATCTTGGCCGTGCTCTTGAGTGCATGAACATAGATCGTGTAATTCTTATAATCCTCCTGCTCAAAGGAGCTCTGGATGTCTCCGCGCACCTTTTCTTCATTATCCCGGAACGATTCCAGCAAAAAGCGGAAGCATTCCTTATCGCCCTCTGCAGATTCCACCGCCGCAGGGATGTCCAGATATTGGAAGTCATATTCCATTTCGATCTCGTCCGCAACCTCTTTCCACAGCGTCTGATAGAAATTCTTTTCAATCTCATCGTACTCTACCAGCACATATTTGTCCTGCGGAAGATATTCCAGAATCTTCTCCTCGACGCGCCTGCCCTGGATCGGTTTGGACATATAATCGACAAATCCGCTCTGCAGATACATTTCCTTGGCACCGGAAATAGCATTTGCCGTAAGCACGATCACAGGTGTTTCACTGTTGATACCGCCTTCCTCCTTGAGCTTTCCTGTCGCCTCAATACCGTCCATATACGGCATCATGTGATCCATAAAAATGAGGTCGTATTGATTTTCCCTGCAAAGCTCCAGAGCCTGCTGCCCGCTGGCTGCCTTGTCGATCTGGATCTGGGTATTCTTCAAAAGCCCTTCCACAACAGAAAGATTCATGGCATTGTCATCGACCACCAGTATTCTGGCATTGGGCGCCACAAAGGTCGTACGGAATTGTTTATATTTTTCTTTTTTGTATGCATATTTCTCGCGGAACTTTCCGATCGGTTTGCGATCGCGGATTCCCTGCTTTAAGACAAAGGAGAATGTAGAACCAACGCCATACTCGCTTCTGACATTCAGGCTGCTGCCCATAAGTTCCAAAAGCTGCTTGGTAATACTGATACCAAGACCGGTGCCCTCGATATTGCGATTGCGCTGTTCCTCAATACGCTCAAAGGATACAAACAGTCTGTCCATATCCTCATCTTTTATACCGATACCGGTATCCGTCACCGAGACGATCAGATCGATTGAAGAATCACCAGCTTCCTTCCAGCTGACCTTGAATACAACAGACCCTTCGTTCGTGTACTTCACGGCGTTGGTCAGAAGGTTGATGACGATCTGTTTTAGCCGGATCTCATCACCGAAGAGCAGATAGGGGATATCCTCGGATACGACCGGGATAAACTCAAGCTGCTTATTGGCAGCCTTGATCTCGATCATGTTGATGACCTCGGTCAAAACATTGGCCACCTCATACTCCACAGGCAGGATCTCCATCTTGCCACACTCGATCTTGGAGAAATCAAGCAGATCGTTTACGATGGAAAGAAGTGTGGTACCGGCCTCACGGATATTCTCCGCATAGCTTCTCGTAGGCACCTCGGTCGTCTCACGCAAGATAATCTCATCCATGCCCAGCACCGTGTTGATCGGGGTGCGGATCTCATGACTCATGTTGGCAAGGAAATTGGACTTGGCACGGTTTGCCGCGTCCGCCATCTCTTTTAATTCCTGCAGTTTTTTATTTGTCTTGTAGTGTCCGGTTATGTCAACCAACCATACAAAACGGCCCTTGAATTGACCTTCTTTATCGAGTCGATCCGAGCGGATCTCATAGATTCTCGAGAGTTCTTCGGATACATACTCCTCCTCTTTAAACAGCTGCTGGATGTCCTTCTCGTCCGCAACATTGCGATATGTCTTGATATTGGGGAAAAGCTGCTCAAATTCATCATTATAATAGATCACCTCATCGGAATCCGAGATGACCAAAACCGCTCCCACATCTCTGTTGAGAATGCCCTGCGTGGCAACACGGACATACTCCTCATGGGAGTTTGCACGATTCTTCGCCGCTTCCTCCACTTCTCTGCGCCGCTCCTCATTGGCATTTGCCCTGCCCCGTTCACTGGCAAGCTGCTTCTGAAGCTCCTTGTTCTCGCCGCCCGCCCTGGAGTACATGACCCCTAATGCAATACAGGCAGCTAACAAAACCGCACTCAATATGTAACCCAACATGTAACCCCGTCTCCTTCCCTGTTTCCCTTGCTATAGGCACTGCAGACATGAAAAAACGTTTCCGCCTGCCCGTGACCTCATAACATATACTATAACAAATTTTAACAATATTTTCCATATGAAAATAAGGAAAGGCGCATATATAGTGCAAAATCTTTGAATGTGCACAAAATATCCGAAAAATGTTGTTGCTTTTGATGAGAGAAGGGATATCCGGCATCCCGGTCAGAGTTCGTGACAATTTCTGTTGCAACGACTGCAATCTCCGCCGCATTGCAAAGATTTTCCCTTATTTTTATTCTTGATCACGCTGCGGATCGCCAGTGCGACCACACAAACCAGTGCCGCTGCTACAAACGCTGTTCCCATTGGTTTCTCCTACTCGTTTTTGGGGAGATAAATGCTTATGCCTCAAGCAGATCGGCGTACCACTTGAGTGCATTCATATAGGCATCATAGATATCCTTCTCATCCAAATTGTAAATAACCATTTGTCTGGAAACCTCCTGCCAGTTTGCACGTTCATACTGCAGCAGAAAATCGATGACCGGAGCAAGTTTTCCCTTTCCTTCCACCAAGACATCCGACACATCCTTAGGCACCTGCACCATCTGCAGGGCATCTGCGATAGGCATCTCCAAAATGACATCCAGCACGGAAAAAAGCCCTGTCAGAAAAAGATCCGAAGACTGCGCCGCAAGCGCGAACATGGGAGCAAGATTCTCCGCCATCTTGGCCCGCAGAAGCGAGAGTCTGGTAACCTCATTGGGCTTATCCATATACAGCTTTGCGGACACCACTGTGGTCAGCCATTTGCGAAGCGCCTTCTCCCCCAGCATAGCCGCCGCATGCTTGATGCCTGTGATCTGACCATTGATCGTCATGTGATTCACCAGCTTTAACAGATCGATCACAAGTGCGGTGTCGCGACCGATCACTTCAGCCGCTTCCCCCAGTTCAAAATCAGGCGAATTCACCATATTCAACAACTGAATATAGTTTACCTTCAAAGGAGATACCTCATGCTGTCCTTTGTTGATCGCGGTCCGATAAAAGAAGCCCTCATAGAACTGGTATCCGCCCTCTGTCCTCAGCTTTTCAAAGCGCTCCATGCTGTCGATATTGCCGGCACACAGCCGGATATTGGGATAAATTTTGCTGAAATAAATGCGTGCTTTCGTGATATCGATCTTTTGCGAATCCAGAAACATGTAATCCATCAGCAGCAGCACTTCTCTGTATAACTCAAACTTTGCGACTTCCAGCTTGCGCATCGCCAGTTTGTAGCCGCTTGCCTTTAATTTTCTCAACCGGTCTATGTATAATTCCTCCGGTGTGATGGAATTGTCAAACAGCAAGATCACTCGCTCATGCTGCACATTGTTCTGATTCTCCAGATCCATAAAGATGGAGATATTCGTTACCGGAATAAATAAGTTCTTGGAATCAGCCAACGCTTCGACCCCCACGGTCTCAACCAACTCCAGCCCCTCAACACGTGACGCTCCATCCAGGCTGCCGGTTCCCAAAAGACTGGGATTTGTAAAGGAATTTTTCTTCTGTGTAAAAAGCGAGTACGCATTGACTGCCAGATTCTCATCAAACAGCGGAACCAGATTAACGAGCATATACTTCCCCCCATATCAATTTCTACTCTGTTACTTTCTTACGATTTCTTTGTATCAGTGTGATAAAAGCCATGTTCCCCATAAAACTTTCCCTTTT
>JAGBQU010000068.1 GCA_017632755.1 Lachnospiraceae bacterium | reverse complement strand
TACTACTATTCTAGGTAATTGCGAAACTCGCTAAGCTCGTTCGCAATCTTGAACCAAAACGAGGATGAATTCATGCAGAGCACGAATTCTATCATAAGATTCCGCTAACCGGTCATTTTAGACGCACTTTAATAAGCCCAATGGTTTTATGAAGTTGGTAAGTCCTATGCGATGAGAGGCTTTAAGCTTCTGATGTATTCATGGTGGTGAATCTTATCTGCAAGCACAACTGTGATGAGCAGTGTTATCCCGGCAAGAATCAGGTCAGCATGCAAAGTTTTTTCGTTTTGGGTACGACTGATATATAACTGTTTGATCTCGGGGTTGGCGGAGGCGTGGGAGGGCATGGAGCCATAGGCGGCTTTATAGGGATCATAGGACTTGTCAAAGCCCTGAGCTTTTGCGTAGGCCCTGAGCTGCCGGATGATTCTGTTAGCATACTTTGGATTATTCTCGGTAACGAATGCTTCAATGCCGGAAGAATCAAAGATGGTCATATCCGCTTTTGCAGAGTCAATCGCCTGACAGATTGGCTCGGTGGCATCAACAAGGCTGTCAAATACGAGCTGTAAGTCATCTAAAAAGTCCTGTTTGAAGCGCGTGATTTTAGACGCATCCGGAACTTTGGAAAAACCACAGAATTCACGGAGAGGTTTTGAGTAAGCGAGAAAGGTCAAAAGAAGCTGGTCTGTAGGGATGGAAAAAATGCGCTGGATGATCAAAGCCCACAGGAAAGCCTGCAAAGGGTATTTACGGGTTCTGCCCGATGATGCATAGAAATGATTCCGGAAAGAAGCAGGGATCATTTCATCCAAATCGATATGTTGTTCTAATAGAGACAGAAACGCAGGTTTGTCATTTTCAAATTTATCCTGGCAATCCTGAAAAATATCTTCCATAGAAAGCTGTTTGTATGGTATCTTAGGTATCAGAATAACTCCTTTCTTGGGTGTGTGGTTTATAGTTTTTAGTCAACTCTATTATACCATATCCGGTGAGGAGTTATTTGATTTTAGTAACAAAAAAATGCCGTAGTTATGCGGCTTGTGGCGTTTCGCAAACGCCTAAGTAATATAAATAGAAAGAGGAGTGTAGGATGAAGTATATTCAGGATCTGAAAGAGGGAGACAGAGTTTTTGACATTTATCTATGTAAATATAGACAGGCGGCTACGACCAAGAACGGAAAGCCCTATGAAAATGTGATTTTGCAGGACAAAACCGGGACCGTGGATGCCAAGGTCTGGGAGCCGAACAGTGTGGGGATTGGCGATTACGATCAGCTCGATTACATAGAGGTATACGGGGAGGTCACAACCTTTCAGGGTGCGAATCAGGTCAATGTCAAGCGCATCCGCCGCTGCGAGGAAGGCGAGTACAATCCGGCGGACTATCTGCCGATGACAGGAAAGAATATCGATGAGATGTTTGGCGAGATTCTGGAATTTATCGCAAAGATCGAGAATCCTTTCATCAAAAAGCTCATGGAAAGCTTTTTTGTGGAGGATACCGCTTTTATCAATGCTTTTAAGAAGTCTTCTGCAGCCAAATCGGTGCACCACGGATTTGTCGGAGGTCTTTTGGAGCATACCCTGAGCGTGGCCAAACTCTGCGCATATTATGCAGGCGCTTATCCGCTGCTCAACAAGGATCTGCTCATCAGTGCGGCAATCCTGCACGATATCGGAAAGACGAGGGAGCTCTCACAGTTTCCCCAGAACGACTACACGGACGACGGGCAGCTACTGGGTCACATTGTGATCGGCAGCGAGATGGTGGCTGTAAAGGCTGCGCAGATCCCGGACTGTCCGCCTAAGGTTCTGGCGCTGATGCAGCACTGTATTTTGGCGCATCACGGCGAGTACGAATTCGGATCACCCAAGAAACCGGCGATCGTGGAGGCGGTGGCGCTTAATTTTGCGGATAATACCGATGCCAAGATGCAGACTTTTGCAGAGATCTTATCCGGTACCAAAGAGACCGGATGGCTGGGATACAACCGCCTTTTTGAGTCAAATCTGATCGCGACAAAATTTTAGTGAGGCAGACGGATCGGCAATGGAATGAGCAGATTGGTATGCCGGTTGCCGGAGACGGCAGGTCTGCGACAAAATGATCGACAGATCCTGCAGACCGGGAAAGGAAATCGGATGGAATATAAGAAGAATGACGAAGTAACCGTGACAATTACAGATTGCGGAACAGATGGAGAGGGTATTGGCAAGATAGATGGCTATACCCTCTTTGTCAAAGATGCCATCATCGGCGATGAGGCCCTTGTCGGTATCACAAAGGTGAAGAAAAACTACGGATATGCGCGACTGATCAGGCTCATCAAGCCCTCGCCTGACAGGGTGGAGCCGAAATGCCGCTTTCATAGGCAGTGCGGCGGATGCCAGATACAGGCGATGAGCTATGAAAAACAGCTTTCCTTTAAGCAGGAGAAGGTGATCGGCAATCTGATCCGCATCGGTGGATTTGATGAGGAGATGATCCGCTCCGTCACAGAGCCTATCCTCGGAATGGAGGAGCCCTACCGCTACCGCAATAAGGCGCAGTATCCGGTGGGAACAGACAAAGACGGGAAACTGATCACCGGATTCTATGCCGGCAGGACCCACACGATCATCTCCAATACGGACTGTCTGCTGGGTCAGAAATGCAATCAGTTGATTTTGGAAACGATCCTTGCTTTCATGAAAGATAACCATATCACCGCATATGATGAGACCACGGGAAAAGGGCTGGTGCGCCACATTCTTTTGCGGGAGGGCTTTTCCAGCGGTGAGATCATGGTCTGTCTCGTGATCAACGGAAAAAAACTGCCCGCCGCGGATGTGCTCGTGG
>JAGBQU010000067.1 GCA_017632755.1 Lachnospiraceae bacterium | reverse complement strand
TGCCACCGCTGCGACACATGGCGTGTAAAGCAGCGAAAACACCAGAAGGGACGCCGCTGCGACTGAGGTGAGCGCTGTGTCCACCTGTCCTTCAAACAAGATCTCAAGCGTGGACACCACACTTTCTTTGGCCATAAAACCGCTGATCAGAGATGTGCATACGCGCCAGTCACCCAATCCGATCGGATTCATAAGCGGAGCGATCAGACCGGAGATCATCGCCAGAATGATGTTTTGCGAATCCTCCACCATATTGAAATGTATGTCAAAGCTCTGCAACAGCCATACCACGATCGTTGCGAGCAGGATCACCGTAAACGCTCTCTGCAAGAAATCCTTCGCCTTTTCCCACAAAAGCTGTAACACATTCTTTGCACCCGGCATCCGGTAATTGGGAAGCTCCATGACAAACGGAACCGCTTCTCCTTTGAACAGGGTTCCTTTGTATAAAAAAGCCACCAGGATTCCCATAAGGATACCCAGAAGATACAGACCGACCATGATAAGACCGCCTCTTTTGGGAAAGAATGCATTGACAAAAAAGGCATAGATCGGCAGTTTGGCCGTACAGCTCATAAACGGTGTCAGAAGGATCGTCATCTTACGATCCCGCTCACTCGGCAGCGTGCGCGTCGCCATCACGGCAGGAACCGTGCACCCGAAGCCGATCAGCATCGGCACAATACTTCTTCCGGACAAACCGATCTTTCTGAGCAATTTATCCATAAAAAACGCCACGCGGGCAATGTATCCGCTGTCCTCGAGAATGGATAAAAAGAAGAACAGCGTCACAATGATCGGCAGGAAACTGAGTACGCTTCCGACGCCGGAAAAAATACCATCAATGATCAGGCTGTGCAGTGCACCATTGACGTTAAGCATTGCAAATGACTGATCTACCATGTTGGTCACCGCATCCACTGCGGTCTCCAAAAGTCCCTGAAGCCAAGCACCGATCACGTTGAAGGTGAGCCAGAAGACAAGTGCCATGATACCGATAAAAGACGGGATCGCGGTATACTTTCCGGTAAGGATGCGGTCAATCCGCTCACTCCTTCTGCGCTCCTTGCTCTCCTTCGGCTTTTGCACCGTTTCTTTACAAACCTTATGTATGAAGGAAAAGCGCATATCTGCGACAGAAGCACTTCGATCAAGCTCTCTCTCCTTCTCCATCCGCCGGATAATGTGCTCCAGCATCTGTTTTTCATTTTCATCCAGCTTCAGCTGCGATACGATCAGTTCATCGCCCTCGATGATCTTGCTCGCCGCAAAACGAACCGGTATCCCCGCCTTTTTGGCATGATCCTCGATCAGATGAAGCACTGCATGCAGACAGCGGTGCACCGCGCCGCCATAATTACTCTCATCACAAAAATCCTGACGCAGCGGTTTTTCCTGATAGTACGCCACATGAAGCGCATGCTCGATCAGCTCATCCACACCCGAATTCTTTGCCGCTGAGATAGGAACGACGGGAACTCCCAGACGGGCTTCCATCGTATTGATATCGATGGTTCCTCCGTTCGCCGACACCTCATCCATCATGTTGAGGGCGACTACCATTGGCATGTTCATCTCCAAAAGCTGCATGGTCAGATACAGATTCCGCTCAATATTTGTTGCGTCCACGATATTGATGATCGCCTTCGGTTTTTCATCCAGAACAAAATTACGGGATACGATCTCCTCATTGCTGTAAGGAGACATGGAATAAATTCCCGGCAGATCCGTCACAAGGGTATTCGGGTGATTGGTGATCGGTCCGTCCTTGCGGTCCACCGTCACGCCCGGAAAATTTCCCACATGCTGGTTTGCACCGGTCAGACGATTAAAAAGAGTCGTTTTGCCGCTGTTCTGATTTCCAACCAACGCAAAGGTCAGTGTCGTTCCCTCCGGAAGTGGATCGCCACTCCCCTTTGGGTGGAATTTTCCGCCCTCGCCAAGACCCGGGTGTTCAGCCGTTATCTTTTCCGATTTACGCTTTGCCTTTTCCATCTCTTCCCTTTGCTCTTCGCAGGGTTTTTCCATTTGCTCTTCGCTCTCGGGCACAGCCGATTCCTTATTTTCGCTCTCCCGGCTCTTTGCATTTGCCTCCACCGGTGTTATCTCAATCTGATCAGCATCCGCAAGCCGCAGCGTCAGCTCGTAGCCGCGAATGAGAAGCTCTATCGGGTCGCCCATCGGTGCATATTTGACAACGGTCACCTTTGTGCCCGGTATCACACCCATATCCAGGAAGTGCTGCCGCAAAGCTCCGTCTACTCCGACTTTGGAAATGACCGCGGTCTTGCCGATCTCCAAATCTTTTAATGTCATATGATTATCACTTCTTTCCCCGTATTCATATAGCGCATTCAGATGGATGCACAGTTAGCTTAATCTAACCCCGGTCAATTGTCAACCCAATCCGGTTCAAATTTGATGAAAAAGAGAGTAGGGCCATCTACGCGAACTATCGGGAACCGGAGGAGGTCACGGATATGACGGATGAATCTTTCATGCTGGATATCGATATCATTGAAAAGGAACACGATAAGCAGCTGGAGCAGGTTACATCAGACTAAAATTATAAAAAGTCCAAAGCGGAAGCTGACGCGCTTCACGTTTTGGACTTTTTTCACTGTCAACTAATGCACAAGCAAAATCTTGATCCCCATCAATATGAGGATCACACCTCCGGCGATCTGTGCATACGTCTTAAACCTGGCACCAAAGACATTCCCGATCCGCAGTCCTGCGACCGAAAAGAAAAATGTCAC
>JAGBQU010000066.1 GCA_017632755.1 Lachnospiraceae bacterium | reverse complement strand
GAAGAAAGACGAGGTGCATATGGTTGGCGACATGGAGTACAGAGAATATGTCCGGCGCATGACGCCCGAAAATCATCTCATCTGGCAGATGATCAAAGCGTTTCTGGTCGGTGGGAGCATCTGCCTGATCGGGCAGATGATACTCGGCTTTTTGAAAGAGAGGGGAGTGGATCAGGAGACGGCAGGATCGGTCTGTTCACTGCTGCTCATCCTGATCAGCGTTCTGCTCACGGGTTTTAACATCTATCCTTCGATCGTGACATTTGGAGGCGCAGGAGCGCTTGTTCCAATCACCGGGTTTGCCAATTCCGTGGCTGCCCCCGCCATTGAGTATAAGAAGGAAGGGCAGGTCTTTGGCATCGGTTCCAAGATCTTTACTATTGCGGGTCCCGTCATCTTGTACGGCATTTTTACCAGCTGGCTTTTGGGAGTGGGATACTGGATTCTTAAGCTTGGCGGTTTTTTATAAGAGGAAGTCGTCTCCTTTCTTGACATGTGTGCAGTATTCCATTAAAATGGAAGGCGGTGTGGCAAGCATCTTGTCTGCTACAGCCAATTTAGGAATCATGACAAAAGGAGAGAGGTGCGGTATGTTCAACTATGAAATTTTCACGGATTCGTCCTGTGACCTGAATCAGGATATGATCGATCGATATCAGCTACATGTGATGCAATTGGAGGTAACGATTGATGATAATCCCCCGGTACTAAACAGTGAGCTGAACATGAAAGAGTTTTACGGTAAGCTGCGGGCAGGGGCAAACGCAAAGACATCTGCCGTCACTCCGGGCTTTTTTGACAGAGAAATGCGTAAGACCTTGTCTGAGGGAAAGGATATCCTGTATGTCGGTTTTTCTTCCGGCCTCTCCGTTACATATGGAAACGGTGTGATGATCATCAAGGAATTGCAGCAGGAATTTCCGGAGCGGACGATCCTTCATACGGATACCCTGTGCGGTTCCATGGGACAGGGACTTCTCGTGTATTATGCGGCGGTCTTAAGAGAAGCGGGTGCAAGTATGCAGGAAGCACTTGACAAGATCAATGCGGTGAAACAGCGCATCCACCATCAGATCACGGTCGACGATCTGTTTTTCTTAAAGAGAGGCGGGAGAATCGATGCGACGGCTGCATTTGTGGGATCGATGCTCAAATTCAAGCCGATCATCAACATTGATGCAGAGGGACGTCTGTTCAATGCGGGAAAGGTAAGAGGCCGCAAGGCGTCCATTCGGGAACTGTTTACAAGAATGAAGAGCAATGAAAACCTGAGTGAGCTTCCCTATGTGTTTATCTCGCACAGCGACTGCCTTGAGGATGCGAAGCTATTGGCCGACATGATCAAAGAGGAATGGAGCAATGCGGAAATCACGATCGGTGATATCGGTCCTGTGATCGGTGCGCATACCGGTCCGGGTGCGCTTGTATTATTTTATGTAGGAAGAACAGTGAAAGGAACCTGATATGAAGATAGGAATCGTAACAGACAGCCATAGCGGTATGTCCCCGGAGGAAGCAGGGAAACTCGGAGTACGAGTGTTGCCGATGCCCTTTTATTTTGGGGATGAGTGTTATTATGAGGGAGAGTCTCTTACGAGAGATGCGTTTTTCCACAGGCTCAGCGAGGGAGAGTCCGTGACGACATCCCAGGCTTCGCCGGAGTCGGTAATGGACTTCTGGCGTAAGGCTCTTGAGGAGTTTGATCAGATCTTATATATGCCTATCAGCAGTGGTCTGAGCGGTGCTTGTCATATCGCAAGCATGCTGGCTGAGGAGGAAGAGTTTAAGGGTAAGGTTTATGTGGTGGATAACGGAAGGATATCGACGCCGATGCACCGCTCGATCCTTGACGCTTTTGAGCTGATCGGTGAGGGATATTCTGCTGCAAACATCAAAGAGATCCTCGAGGCAAATAAGGATAAGATGACGATCTACATAGCGGTCGAGACGCTGGAATATTTGAAAAAGGGCGGACGTATCACCGCGGCCACAGCGGCATTGGGATCTTTGTTAAACATCAAACCGATCCTGAGACTTCATATCGGTGTGCTTGATATGTATCGCAAATGCCGTGGAATGAAGAAGGCAAGAAGCGAGATGTTGATCGCCATGAAATACGATATCGAGACAAAGTTTAATGAATACTACGAGAGAGGGGACG